>CAMXSH010000047.1 GCA_947246475.1 uncultured Roseburia sp. | reverse complement strand
AAAGCGATGGAAATGCAGGCAAACCGTATGCAGTTTACATCGGACGTACTTCCTTCCGACGTAGTAGGATTCAATATTATAAAACCAGACGGAACTAAAGAGTATCAGAGGGGGATCATTCTTTGTAATCTGTTTTTAGCCGATGAGATCAACCGGGCTTCTTCTAAGACCCAGTCGGCATTGTTAGAGGTGATGGAGGAAGGAAAAGTGACGGTGGATGGTATAAGCACGCCGGCTCCGAAACCTTTCGTGGTGATGGCTACTGAAAATCCGGCGGGCTCTGTGGGAACCCAAATGCTGCCAGATTCCCAGGTAGATCGTTTTATGATCTGTCTGACTCTGGGGTATCCATCCCATAGCGAAGAAGTGATGATCCTGAAAGAACGGCAGGGCATGAATCCCATTGATTCGGTGATTCAGGTCGTAGACCGGCAGGAACTGCTGCAGATGCAGAAGATGGTAAAAGCTATCCATGTGAATGATGAGATGTACAATTATATTGTCAGGCTGGCAAATGAGACCAGAACCCATGCCCTTTTGGCACAGGGGCTCAGCCCAAGAGGAACCATTGCCCTGATGGATCTGAGTAAGGCAGCAGCTTTTATGGAAGGAAGGGATTGTGTATTTCCCGAGGATGTCAGAAAGGCATTTCCGTATGTGGCGAGACACCGTATTTACCTTACTGCAAAGGCAAAGATGGAGAAAAATGACAAGGATGGGATCATAAAAGAGGTATTAAACAGTGTGAAGGCAGTAGAAAAACGCTGACTGGCAGCTGCTGAGGCAGGATAAGGGGGATATTATGTGGAAAAGCTGGCTGATCTATATTTTGAGCCTTGCGGCATATTCTCTGTTTACAATACTATATGGTAAGCGGAGTACATTTATAATACTGTTTGTGATCGTTTTTGTTCCGCTGATCTATTCACTGCTGACATGCATTTTGGCAAAGAGAAATTTAAGAGTTAGTTTAGAGACAGATTCCATGACTCCGGAAAAGAACAAAAAGGCAGAGATTTATGTGAACATAGAGTGTTTGTCGGAGCTCTCAGCGGGGAACCAGGTACGGGCATATATTTCGATATATAATGGAATGGGAAAAAGAATTTTCAGGAGAAGGAAAAAATTATATCTGACATTAGAAAAGCAGACTACTATGTTTGAATTTGTTCCCAAGTACAGCGGAGTCCATAAGATCGTCCTGGAAAAAGTCAAGGTATACAGTGGTTTTTCTCTTTTTTATTCTACGGTTCATCCAGAGGAACAATTATCTTTTATGATCATGCCGGAATATAAAGAATTTTCAGTTCAGACAGGAATCATCCATGAAGAAAATGAAGGGGAAAGTGATCAATATTCTGTACGAAAGCCGGGAAATGATCCTTCTGAACTCTATGATATCCGTTTGTACCGTCCTGGGGATAAAATGAATCGGATCAACTGGAAAATATCGGCAAAAAATAATGAGCTTATGGTACAGGATTATGGCTTTCCCGTAGCCTGTGACCTGGCAGTTTTTTTTGATGTATCGGCAGAAAAGGATCTTCAGAAGGTTGAAAATGCATTGGAAATTTTATATTATTTGATGGTTCATTTTACGCTGGAAAAGAAATTATTTTATGTGATCTGGAATGACAGTAAAGAACAGCAGGTGAAGCGCAGAATGCTTTCTGGAAGTGAAGATATTTATGAGGTATTTCAGGAGTTGTTCTGTACGGACATGACAGATGAGAAGGCATGTATGGAAGACATGTACAGCGCACAGTTTGAGGGTGAATTTTTGTCCAGCAGCATATTTATTTATGGGGGCAGAAATGATCTGGAGGAGGAGTTTTTGCAAATGAAACTCCGGACGGATGTGCTGGAACTGATACATGTTTGAAAAGAGGGGGATATGAATTGTGCGTAAAAGATTACAGCTCATACCATTGGTGCTGCTTTTACTCTGCAGTGGGACGAGCATGTCCAGTGGACTCTACTATTTTGAAGTAAAAGATATCATATATTTGATCCATATTATTTTGGTGGCACTGGTATTTTATTGTTCCAGACATTTTATCGGCGTGCGCAGACATAGAGAATTGTACAGCCTGGGAATATCCCTGGCAGTATTGTCCCTGTGTTTTTTTGCTCTTAGAAAGTTTTTGCTGCCGGGGTTTCAGGCGCTGTATAATCAGATATCGGAGAATACATTTCTGACTGCAGGAATCGAGCTGGGACAATGGATGAATCCGGAAAGTGAATACGTGGGACTGGCAATCTGTCAGATCGTAGCTTTAATTACAGCTCTTTCACTCTATTTTCATGAGACAAAAAAGCCCATGGTAATTACGCTGCTGCCTTCCTTTCTGGTATTTATTTTACCTATCCTGATCGACGGTGTGCCCTATGAGGCATGTGTGATCGTATATGGAATGTCATTTATCATATTTATCGGAATGGGTCGCTATGATGGGAATGCCATAAAATTATTTTTTTTATTAGGAATTGTCTTTCTTGCAAGCGGAGCAGCAGTGGTTACATTTTCCCGGGGGGATGTTGCCCCAGTGATGCAGGATTACAGAGAAAAGTTCATGATCTGGGGAAGAGGTGTTCCCCAGCAGAATAGTGATGGTTTTACTGAAAAGAAGGATGATAAAAAGGAACAGACAATTCATTTTGGGCAGTTCAGCCAGGCAGGAACCATATATTATAATGGCACCGTAGAGCTCTATGTGACTAAGATAAATGATTATTTTAAAAAGGACAAGTTATATCTCCGTGGATTTATTGGGAATACCTTTAAGGATAATCTTTGGTATGGACCATATATGAAAGATAGCTTTGACATCCGGGGAATGGAATGTGGGGTGGAAAAAGATATAGTGATTGAAAATGCTTATGATAAGGGGAATTATGTAGCCTATGCGGAGTATGAGGATCCAGGAGCGATAATGTATTTTAGTAAGATACCTAATAGCTACAAGGGGAAAATTAACAAAAAAACCTTACAAGTAAGCGGTGATCTCAAGAAACGCATCCAGGAGGAGTTTTTAGGAGATGTAAAGTTTGAATATGTATATGATGTGATTAAATTTATAATGGACAAATTTAACAGCAACTATAAATATACTTTGAAACCAGGAATACTGGAGGACGATGAAATAGAGACCTTTTTGTTTGAGAGGAAGACAGGGTACTGCACCCACTTTGCCACATCTGCCGTTATGATACTGAGGACGGCTGGAATTCCAGCGCGGCTGGCTCAGGGTTATATGATCAGTGGCTACAAGATTAATGGAAATGAGAAAACCAGCGTACGCGACAGCAATGCCCATGCCTGGGTGGAATTCTATGTGGAAGAGCAGGGATGGATACCAATGGATTTTACGCCCAATTCCAGTTATTTAGGGATCATTGGGGGAAGGAATCCCGATAATGGACAATCACAGTGGGATGAGGAAGCAGGTGTGAGGGAAGAGCCGGAGGTGACAGAACAGCCAAATGAGAAGGAAGAGGAAAGCGAAGATGAGGAAGAAGATGTTTCTGTGGAGGAGGGAGATGAGGAAAAAAAGGAAATGAAACAGGACGAAGCTCCTCTCAGTGAGTCCCACATCGTTTTCAAAATGGTGCTGGTTGTCTTTATTCTTGGATGTGTATGTCTGGCAGGTATGTGGCTGCGTTATCTGTGGCAGTACCGCCGCATGAAAAGAATCTTTGGAGAGGGTGATGCCTGCCAGAAGCTTTTATGCCTCAATGATAATATGAGAGGGGTCTGGCGGCTGCTGGGAGTGAAGTGGGAGTATACTGACAGCAAAGGGCTTATGAAGCAGATCTTTCATGAAACGCAGAGGTTTTACATCTTCCGTGATGCCAGGGAAATGGCGGAACTTCATGAAAAGATCCGCGGGTATGTACTGGGCGTATACCGGAACCGGTATAGTGCTGGCGGGATACAGGATGAAGAATATATCCAGTGCCAGAAGTATATCACACAGCTTCTTCTAAATATAAGAAAACAGGGAGAAGGCAGATTGTGGAGAAGAATCAAAAGGAAGAATATAGTCAGAATTTTAGTAAAGAGAGGGAAAGGAAATGGATCAAAATAAATTAAAGGCAAGAAAAAATCTTGCTGAGACGATGATCAAAAATCTGGCAGAGCGGAATATGGAAGGATATTTTGCAGAGACAAAGGAAGAGGCGGTGAGGCTTATTATGGATAAGTTCCTCACGGCAGGGAGGACCGTATGTTTTGGAGGTTCCATGAGCCTGACAGAATCGGGGCTTATGGATGCGATCGCAGAGTCGGACTGTGTACTTTATGACCGGACGAAGGCGGTGACACCGGAAGAATTAAAAGATATGAAAGCTAAAATGATCAACAGCGACTATTTTCTTATGAGCACGAACGCTATTACAGTGGAGGGAGAGCTGATCAATATTGACGGGAGAGGAAACCGTGTCTCCTTTCTGTGCTATGGACCGGAACATGTCATAATTCTTGCGGGTATGAATAAAGTGGTGAGCACGGTAGAGGATGGATTCCGCCGGGTAAGGGATATTGCCTCTCCGCCCAATACGGTACGCCTGAATAAAAATACTCCCTGCGCCAGAACCGGGCGATGTGGCGATTGTTACAGTGAGGATTGCATCTGCTCCCAGATCGTGGTCACCCGAAGGAGCGGAGAAAAGAACCGGATCAAGGTAGTACTGGTCGCTGAAGAGCTGGGATACTGATCTTATGGGAAAACGATTATTTATCGCGGAGAAGCCCAGTGTGGCCCAGGAATTTGCGCGGGTTCTCGGTGTCAGAGGAAGAAGAGGGGATGGATTTACCGAATCGGAGGATACGGTGGTGACTTGGTGTGTGGGACATCTGGTGACGATGAGTTATCCAGAGGTATATGATCCAGCATATGCCAGATGGGCATTTGAAACCCTGCCCTTTTTGCCGGAGGATTTTCGGTACGAAATCATCCCAAATGTAAAAAAACAGTTTGAGACGGTGAAGGGACTTCTCGTCCGGGCAGATGTGGAAGAGATCTATGTCTGCACTGATTCTGGGCGGGAGGGTGAGTATATATACCGGCTGGTGGATCAGATGGCACAGGTTCCGGATACAAAAAAGAAATTCCGGGTATGGATCGATTCCCAGACAGAGGATGAAATCCTGCGGGGGATCCGGGAGGCAAAGCCGCTGACGGAATACGATAATCTCAGTGCTTCCGCTTATCTGAGGGCAAAAGAAGATTATCTCATGGGGATCAATTTTTCCAGGGTGCTGTCCCTCAAGTATGGAGGCTGGCTCAATGACAGCGTAGAGGGAAAAAAGTGGACTTCTGTATCGGTAGGACGGGTGATGACCTGTGTCCTCGGTATGGTAGTTACGAGAGAATGGGAGATCCGTAAGTTTGTGAAGACGCCATTTTACCGGGTGATCGGCAGTTTTTCGCCTCAGCTGCCACAGCAGGAAGATGCTCAGGCGACGGGGGAGGATAAAGCTCTGCTGGCGCTGGAAGGGGAGTGGAAGGTGACGGAAGAGTCCAGGTACTTCCAATCGCCGAAATTATATAAGGAAAATGGTTTTCGGGAGGAGGAGACGGCAAAGGAGCTCACCTCATCTCTGACAGACCAGGACAGACAGGCAGTTTTGGAAAAGATAGAAAAAAAGAAAGAAAAGAAAAACCCACCGCTTCTGTTTAACCTGGCGGAGCTGCAGAACCTGTCCTCCAAACTGTTTAAGATCAGCCCGGATGAAACGCTTCAGGTGGTGCAGGAACTATATGAGAAGAAACTGGTTACCTATCCCCGTACTGACGCCAGAGTGCTGAGCAGCGCGGTGGCCAAAGAGATTACCAAAAATCTAAAAGGTCTTCAGGGCTATGATCTGGCGCTTCCTTATCTCCGCCAGATCGCAGAGATGAAAAGCCATGAGAAGCTTGAGAAAACCAGATATGTGGACGATAAGAAGGTCACGGACCACTATGCCATCATTCCGACGGGACAGGGACTGGGTGCCCTTAGATCATTAAAGCCTGTGGCGGTAAAGATGTATGAGGTGATTGTCCGCCGTTTTTTGAGTATTTTTTATCCTCCGGCGGTGTATCAAAAGATCAATGTGGTGCTGGCTGTGGAAAACCCTCAGGAGGAAAAGGTATTTACAGAGCGGTTTTATACATCGGCAAAAGTATTGGTTGAAGAAGGATTTCTAGCGGTGACGGAATATTCATTTTCCAGCAAAAAGAAGAACGGAAATTCCGAAGGTGGTGACGAGGAGTCCCAGGAATCTGGAAAAAAAGGGACCGAAGAGAAGCAAGTGGCAGAATCCCAAAATAGTACAGAAGCTCTTCGAATGCTTCTGCCTCATCTTAAAAAAGGGATGAAGCTTCCGGTGGTTTCCATGAAGATTAAGGAGGGGGAGACCTCCCCGCCGAAGCGTTACAATTCCGGTTCTATGATCCTTGCCATGGAGAATGCGGGTCAGCTCATCGAAGATGAGGAACTGCGGGCGCTGATCAAAAGCTGTGGCATCGGAACCAGTGCTACCAGAGCGGAGATCCTGAAAAAGCTGTTCCACATTTCATACCTAAAGCTGAATAAAAAGACTCAGATCATAACCCCCACCCTAAAGGGGGAGCTGGTGTGCGGGATCGTGAGATATGCTATTCCTGCCATGCTCAGCCCCAAGCTGACTGCCAGCTGGGAGAAGGGATTGGGCGGCGTGGCAGAGGGGGAGATCGGCGAGGAGGAGTATATGGATAAACTTACCAGTTTTGTCAGGCAGCAGGTGGGAAAAGTAAAAGAGACAAACAATATGACACAGCTTCGCTCATATTATAATATGGCGAAGGAATACTATCCTTTAACAAAAAAATGAAAGGATGCTTAGCATGAGAGAATTAACGAATCAGCAGCTGTTTGAAGATAAAAATACTATCGCATGGGAGCTGATCTCCCGTTATGAATACCCTTATGAGGTGCTTCCAGCCATCAGCGGATATATCGTGGCCCTGGGAGAGAGCCTTCCCGAAGACCGCTACGAAAAATGGGGAGAAAATGTCTGGATCGCCCGCAGCGCTGCTGTGGCGGAGAGTGCCAGCATCACAGGACCTGTGATCATTGATGAGGATGCGGAGATAAGACACTGTGCCTTTATCCGTGGCAATGCCATCGTGGGGAAGGGCGCTGTGGTGGGAAACTCCACGGAGCTTAAAAACGTCATCCTATTTGATGGGGTTCAGGTGCCCCACTATAACTATGTGGGGGATTCCATCCTCGGCTACCGATCCCATATGGGGGCAGGGTCCATCACCTCTAACGTTAAGTCAGATAAGTCGCTGGTGGAGATCCGCTGCGGAGAGGAAAAGATAAAGACCGGATTGAAAAAGATGGGCGCTGTTCTAGGTAGCTTTGTAGAGGTTGGCTGTGGCAGCATTTTAAATCCGGGGACGGTGATCGGGAGCCGTACCAATGTATATCCCCTTTCTTCCGTCCGCGGGTATGTGCCAGGGGCAAGTATCTACAAGAAGCAGGGAGAAGTGGTGGAGAAGAGATAGGATATCCGACGTTGACAATTTTATCAAAATATTGTACGATAATGAGAGAAAATGACGAATAAGAAAGGAGTTACTATCGACATGATTTATTCACAGGAAGTAGAAAACATGTGCCCAGTTGCTCAGGGTGTCAACCATGGTTGTGCACCGATTCCAGAAGAAGCAAAATGGGTAAAAGCAAAAGAAGTTAAAGATATCTCTGGTTTTACACATGGTGTAGGCTGGTGTGCGCCTCAGCAGGGGGCATGTAAGCTGACCTTGAATGTAAAAGAAGGTATCATTCAGGAAGCACTGGTAGAGACGATCGGTTGTTCTGGCATGACCCACTCCGCGGCGATGGCAGCAGAGATCCTTCCGGGACGTACCGTTATGGAAGCTTTGAATACAGACCTTGTGTGTGACGCCATCAATACGGCAATGAGAGAATTGTTCCTTCAGATCGTATATGGACGTTCCCAGAGTGCATTCTCTGAGGATGGACTTGCGATCGGAGCAGGACTTGAGGATCTGGGTAAAGGTCTTCGTTCCCAGGTTGGTACGATGTATGGTACACTGAAAAAGGGTCCTCGCTATCTGGAGATGGCAGAGGGATATGTAACAGCAATCGCTTTGGATGAAAATGATCTGATCATTGGTTATAAATTCGTTAGCCTTGGTAAAATGACTGACTTTATCAAAAAGGGTGATGACCCGAACACTGCTTACGAAAAAGCATGTGGTCAGTATGGTCGTGTAGACGACGCTGTCAAACTCATCGATCCGAGAACGGATGAAGAAGTCGCAAAATAATAAAAGGAGGTAGCGAATAATGGCTTTATTTGAATCATATGAAAGAAGAATTGATAAGATCAACAGCGTATTGAATGAGTACGGCATCTCCTCCATCGAAGAGGCAGAGAAGATCACAAAAGATGCGGGCTTAAATGTATACGACCAGATCAAAGGCATTCAGCCGATCTGTTTTGAAAATGCGTGCTGGGCTTACATAGTAGGTGCTGCAATTGCGATCAAGAAGGGCTGCAAAAGAGCAGCGGATGCAGCAGCAGCAATTGGTGAGGGACTTCAGGCATTTTGTATCCCTGGTTCTGTGGCAGATACCCGTAAGGTAGGTCTGGGACATGGAAATCTCGGAAAGATGCTTCTTGAGGAAGAGACAGAGTGTTTCTGTTTCCTGGCTGGTCATGAGTCCTTCGCAGCAGCAGAGGGCGCGATTGGTATCGCCGAGAAGGCAAACAAGGTTCGTAAGAACCCTCTCCGCGTCATTCTGAATGGTCTTGGAAAAGATGCAGCACAGATTATTTCCCGTATCAATGGATTTACTTTTGTTGAGACAGAGTATGATCCTTATACAAATACTGTAAAAGAAGTATCCCGCATCTCCTATTCGGAGGGTCTTCGCTCCAAAGTAAACTGCTATGGCGCCAATGACGTTCAGGAAGGTGTTGCAATTATGCACAAGGAAGGTGTAGATGTATCCATTACTGGTAACTCCACGAATCCTACACGTTTCCAGCATCCAGTGGCAGGTACATATAAAAAAGAATGTCTGGAGCAGGATAAAAAATACTTCTCCGTGGCATCTGGTGGTGGTACAGGACGTACCCTTCATCCGGATAACATGGCAGCAGGTCCTGCATCCTACGGTATGACAGATACCCTCGGACGTATGCACAGCGATGCACAGTTTGCAGGTTCCTCTTCTGTACCAGCACACGTAGAGATGATGGGTCTGATCGGAGCAGGAAACAACCCGATGGTTGGTATGACAGTTGCAGTGGCTGTTTCCATCCAGGAAGCAGCGGACGCTGGAAAGTTCTAATTGTCAGAGTCAGATTAAAAGAATATACCTTTGTAGAAATACAAAAAGCACCGCGGTTCTTAGGAATTGCGGTGCTTTTTTTGTGTCTTTACATAAAATGAAAGATTGGCTGTGAAACGTGGTAAGATGTCATGAAATTTCCGCCGCAGGTAACGGGTAGGTAACAGGTAGGTAACAAAACTCAGAAATAAAAATGCTGTTTCATCTGTATTACGGTATCTTTTCCAGTTCTTCCCTCATCCATTCCACATCCCGTTCTGTGTAGGCTGCCTCTGTTATGTCGGTGATCTGGTGACCGATCAGGCGTTTTATCACATATTCATCGACGCCCGCTTTTTTTGCCATCGTAATAAATGTCTTTCTGGGATCATGTGGTCGATGGTCCTTTCTGAGGTTTAGGGCAGAAATGATCCTGGCAAACCGCCCAGCATATTTGTCATAGGTTATGGTCATGCCGCCTCTGGCGGCAGCAGGGTCATTGAGCAGATATTCGCTTCCTAATTCTACAGCAGTGTCGTAGTTTTTCTTTACCAGACCGAAAATCCGGGAGTGAATAGGAACGATCCTGTTTTTTCCTGCATCTGTCTTCATACCACCAATTATATACCGTTCGTCAAGATGTACATTTTCAATCTTTAGTTTGGCCAGTTCCTGTGGCCTCCATCCCATATAACATTGAATCAGGATCCAGTCTGCGAAGCGAAGACTTTTTACGTGGTTCCACAAAGACTGCATTTCCTCATCTGTAAAAATAATATGTCCACGGGTAGAGGCTTCTTTTTCTTCAATGATGTTGTTTGGCAGGTCAAAAGTCCGGGCATAGTTCGTATCAACCAGTTCATATTCCAGGGCATAGTCCAGCATGAGGTTAAACATGGATTTGATGCGGGACTTTGTACCGGCAGATGCTTTTATTTTTTCTCCGGCATTTTTCCCGCGTTCCGAAATAATATATCCATCTTCCATGATCCCCTTTATATGCCTTGCACGGAGATCTCTGACCCGCATACCGTGGATCGCATGACAATATCTCCAAGCTGAGATAATGATCCGCCTGGATGATTCACCTTTAAGGGTGGGAAAGTAAGCATCTGTCCATCGCTGGTATAATTCAGCGAGAGTAAGGTTGTCTTTTTTTATATCGTATGGGTTGGCAGTATACTCAGAAAGTGCCTGGAGGGCTTCCTTCTTTGTTTTAAAAGTACCGATCTGTACACGGTTCTGAATCATTTTTCCGGATTCTTCGTCATGAACCCACCCCAGAGTAACCCTGGCAACATATGGTTTACGGCGATTTCCTGATAATTTGGTTACGCTGCCATAGCCATTTGGCAGTTTCATGGTATCACTTCCTTTATCGTCTGTCCTGCTGGGAATCCTATTATGTTTTATAAGGAAAAAAGATATCAGGCTATACAGACACCCTTTTTTCCTGGTCAAGGTATTTTTGAGATTCTTCAACTGCTTTTAGAAAACCCTTGAGTTCTCCGATGGTTTCATATTTTTTGCGCTCTGGCAATTTTCTTTAGAGAGTTAATAGATCGTTCTCATCTTCGCTTAATTCATGATTTCCAATCGGAAGAGTCTGTTCCAGCTCTTCTCCTGTGAGCAGCCACTCCAATGAGACGCCCAGAAAAATGGAAATTTTTTTCATATATTTTGCAGGAGGGTCTTTCTTCCGTGTTTTCCATGTTGACATTGTGGAAGACTGGATATCAAGAAATTTACACAGTTCAGCCGCCATCTTGTCTTTTTTGTCAAGAGTAGTAAAAATCCGGTCACATATTTCCATAGGATACCTCCATATAAATGTATCGCATTTGCGAGATTTTATACTTTACAAACTCGCAGAAACGTATTATAATGTACATAAGAGATTCAAATTATTCCTATTTGCGAGCCGGAATGTTATCTCCTGTTTATTATGCGAGTTTGTATGTGTTCGTCTTTATTATAGCACTCAATCTCGTAAAAATAAACAATAAATACGGGAGGAGGTGAAAAAATGCAAAAAAAAATCGCATCACCCTGGAATAAAGAAGTAAAAAAAGCTTTGATTGACAGGGATATGACAGTCAAACAGCTGTCAGCTGAGCTCGGTTGTACCACTTCGACGATTTCAAAATTGCTGAATGGAAGATATGCCAGTAATGAGTATGAGTACATCGTGACAAGGATAAATGATATGCTTGGCACAAAAGGAACTCCGGAACGGCTTGATATGCCGTCGGATGAATGGTGTAAAGAAGTCCGCAAATGTCTGATCGATAAGAAAATGACGATCAAACAGCTGTCGGAGGAGATTGGTTTTACACGGGATCAGGTATCACTGGTTATCAACGGGCACTGGCTGCAGGAAGAGATCGTCGCAGCTATCAATAAACTGCTTGGTATTAAACAGGCGGTGTAAGGAGGAATGTTGTGAGACGAATCAAAAAATGCTTAGTATTGTTTTTCTCAGCGGCTCTGTTGTGGGTGGCAGTTCTGATTTTTGAGACTTCGAGGGAAGTTAAGAAACCGGGGACTGCGGATAAAGAATTTATTGTGGATTACTTTAAACCGGCAGCAGAGCTGGTGGCGAATTCCCCGGAGAGTCTCTTGAAACCAGGTCATACTCCGCAGGCAGATCCGGCAGGCCATACTCCACAGGCAAGCCATATTCCGCAGTCAACCCAGGTCCCGTCTGCTAAAGGGGTGACGGTAAAGAAGATTTACCGGCTGGCACAGCTGATGTACGCGGAAAACGGGTCAGCAAAGGATGACGAATGTGTGTTTTTGACAGGGATCGTCGTCGTAAAGAGGATGAAGTCAAAAAAATATCCCGATACGCTGGAAGGAGTAATATCACAGAAAGGTCAATATTCAACATATCAGACAGGAAAGATTGACTGCCGGCCTGACGAAAGATGTCTGGAATTTGCAGAAGAGATCCTGAGGTTTGGCCTTGAAAAAGATTATCCGGATAATCTTTTATTTCAGGCAGAGTTTCCTCAGGGCAGAAAAATATATAAGCGGTTCGGTCACGAATATTTCTGTCTGGAGTAGCAGTTCCGGGAGATCGAACAGGAAAAATATAGGAGTTGTACGGGGAACACTCACAGCAGAATGAAAGGAGTAAAGAGGAGGTCCGGGAGATGGAAAAAAAATATTATTGGCTTAAACTGGGGGACGATTTCTTTAAGTCGAAAGAGATCAAAAAACTTCGGAAGGTTGCCGGAGGTGACAGCTATACGGTCGTCTATCTGAAAATGCTTTTACTGGCAATACGGCAGAACAATCGTCTTTATTTTGAGGGCATCGAGGATACTTTTGTGAAAGAGCTGGCACTGGAGCTCGATGAGACTGTTGAAAATGTAGAAGTTACGGTCTCTTTCCTGCAAAGAACAGGGTTATTGGTTGTTACCGATGAATCACAGTATGAGTATATGCTTACCCAGTGTGATGAGATGGTTGGATCGGAAACAGATGCTGCCAGGAGAAAGCGCAGGAGCAGGCAGAAGAAGATGCTGGAAGATATGCACAAAACTCTCCCTGAGGGAAAAGGATCTGAAGAAAAGCTTCTGCTGGCAGAAGAAAAAAAGGCAGTTCCCTATACGAAGGATTTTGAAGACTTCTGGAAGGTATACCCAAGAAAAAGAGAAAAAGGAAACGCCTATAAAAAATATAAGGCGAGACTGAATGACGGGTATCATTCCGAGGAATTACTGAAGGCGGCAAAAGCGTATGCAGATGAGGTCATGAAAAGACATACGGAAGAAAAATTTATTAAACATCCCAAGACGTTTTTGTCCGAAGCACTGCCATTCCTGGATTATCTAAATACAGCCCCGGCAGGAGACAGTGGCGAGGTGATTGATGAGGGTATAAACCCATTTAAAGGCAGGTGAACAGATTGCGAGACATATTTAATGAAATATTTGGGGAAACAGGCAGATCACAACCCTTAGAAAATGATTTTCTGGGAGAGGATGGTCTGCTCTATTGTGGAAAATGCAGAACTAAGAAGGAAACCAGGATCTGTTTTCCAACTGCAGCCGGAAATACGGAAATGAAAACGGTTCCATGTGTGTGTAAATGCCGTCAGAAAGAATTAGCAGAAGAGAGAAGGTGTGACGAATACAGGGAAAAACAGCAGAGAATCTGCTCCCTGCGCCAGAGCAGCCTGATTGAAACAAAATTCAAAAAAGCCAGGTTGTCTAGTTATAGTGTAACAGATGATAACTGCAAAGTATTTGATCTGGCAAAAAAGTATGTTAGTGAATTTAAGGAAATGTACCGAAAAAATCAGGGCATCCTGTTCTGGGGAGAAGTTGGGACAGGGAAAAGCTATACAGCAGCGTGTATTGCCAATGAACTGATCGAAAATATGCATACGGTGATCATGACATCATTTGTTAAGATCCTGCAGGATATCCAGACTATGAAAGTAGATGAAGGTGTCTGGATAAAAAGGCTTCAGGAGGCAGAATTGCTGATCATAGATGATCTGGGAACAGAGCGTAATACAGAGTATGCCCTGGAGAAAGTCTACAATGTGATCGACAGCCGCTACTGCTCAGGAAAACCGCTTATTCTGACTACAAACCTGGTTTTAAAGGATATGATACAGACGACAGATATACGTTACCGGCGGATATATGACCGGATCTTTGAGATGTGTTATCCAGTTCATGTAAGGGGAAGATCATACCGGGAGGCGGAGGCTGCCAGACGTTTTGACAGTATGCAGAAATTGCTGGAGGGTTGAAAATAGAAAGAAATGGAGGAGTATTGTATATGACAGGGGATGATGTTACACGGAAAAACGTGCTTACAGAAAAAGAAATAGCCAGGATCGCTGCGAGAGAAGCTGTAAAAGTTTTTATGAAAGAAAGCAAGAAGCATGACCTGGCGGCGGAGAAAGAGCGGGACAAGATTAAAAATACCAAACGTTTACTAGGCTCATACCGGAGGGCAAAGGCAAAGCTGTTGGAGGAAGTCGAATTTTCAGAAGATGAAAAGATGGATCTTAGATGGCGGTTTGTTGAAGATCTGATGGGAAGCGCAAGCAGTGTGGTGAGCAGATCGGAAATGACAATTATCAGCGACGAAAAGAGAAGAAAGGAGGATGCATATCTGATCCGCTGCATTGAGAAAGCTGTGGAAATGTATGAGAAAGAGTGTCAGGAAATCGGAAGTGAAGAGGTAAAAAGACGGTTCCGGGAACTTCGGATGATGTATCTGGAGGAAAAGCTTTATACTGTACAGCAGATCGCGGAGGTGGAGAATATTAGCGAAAAGACAGTATATAAAGATATCGGGATTGCATGCAAGGTACTTGCCGTTTATCTGCTTGGAATATGACTTTACAGCACGTTTTTTGCCAGAGATCCGGCAGGACAGCATGGGTAGAAAAAGAGTAGAGTGACAGGGGAATGGATACATGTTATTATGGTATTAGTAATAATTCCATATGTTGCCCTGGCAGAAGCCAGCCGGGCAGAGGATCTGGATGAATGCCTGGGGAAGGATGAAAAATGGCAGAAGAGCATAAAAGACTGTGAGACGATTTTAGATATCGGACCGCGGGAGAGAAGTATGAAACTTACTTCTCCCTGCGGTTCTTTTTGATATTATGATAACCGGATCTGGTATACCAGTCATTTATTATGCGGAGGAAAGGGATGATGTGAAATGACATAAGAAGAGGAAACAGAAAACATCGGACTGCTCAGGCAGACCAGAATTGGAGAGAAGATATGGGAAACCGTATTGATAGGAGGCAGTTATGAGTTTAGTGGCAGAAAAGCCGACGGCGATTTTTGACCTGACACAGATTTTTCCTGGTTTCGTATGTTATGGCAGGCATTATACGTGGCCAGAAGGAAAAACAGGGATTGTGACATCAGTCACAGAAACGCAGATGACAGTACAATATCATCCTGGCATTGGAAATGTTACGAATCATTTTATTATCCCCATTTCAGAAGTGGCAGCACAGGATTGGGAGATCAGATGGTCTGCAGATCTGTCGGAAGTTTACGAATACAGGGCAGCAGAGCCGGAACAGGAGGAGACAGGTGAATCTGGAGCAGCTGATTTATAAAAGGTTTTCCGGATCCCAGGAGCTGACAGGGTATCTGGCATCTTTTGCTGGAGGTCCGGCGGTGTTCAGCAATCGGTCACCGGAGGCTGACCATGAGGGATGGGGCGGAAACACACAATACCCACAGGTTGTATACAATATCGATATGCAGGCAAACGAAGAGAGAAAAAGCGTGGGAACCCTGGTAGTGACTCTGATCTGTCAGAACTCGATGAAGATTCTGCCAGAGGCTGTCGAACCGGAAGTAAAAAAATGTCTCAAAGATGTTCTTCTGAGACCAGAGGGTGGTTACCCGTATGCATTTGCATGGGCAGGAACAGATAGTCTTTCTATTGACGGAAAAGAGAATGGTGCGGTCATCGGAAGTAAAATGCGATTTGATATGTTTGAATATCCAGATCAGGAAACGACAGACCCCGATCCCCTCGTGGCAGTAAACAGCTACATAAGAGAACTTGATCTGAATTGTCTGGTTATTGGTCTGGACAGGATAGATGACATCACTGAGATCTCCAAAGAAGTTCCGGTAGTTTACTGCCGGAATGTCACTATGGATAAGGGGACAGAAACGAATACGGTAGTATGGATGGACAGTGGGATTGCTGTCCATGTTTTATGTCCAGATGTGGGGATACGCCTCAAAGCAGTGGCTGCCATTGCTGATCAGTTATCTCTTGCAGGAGAGATCAGCATGCTGGATCAATCCCCTGTGTCCATAAAGCAGCTGCAGGTAAATTACAGATCAGATCATCTCAAAGAAGGCCAGATATTAGTCACGCTTCATTATGGCCTGCTAAAATACCGGCAGAAGAAACATCGTATAGTTGAAATTGTAAACAACATAAATTAGGAGGTGTAGAAATGGCTTCAGCAAAAAATGGAACCCAGATTTCAGCAGAGAATGAATCTGCCGCTTCGGCAGAAGACTCTGTTGTGAAACAGGAATCTACTTACACAATTGATGAGTTTTGCAGCAACGCCCAGGCACTGTTTGGGACAATGCCTGAGTGTGTCATGGCAGCACTGAAAGAAAAAGGAATAAAAGAGTGCAAAAAGCCAGAGGCTGAAAAAATCGTCAGACAATTTATTAAAAAGGAGGTTGATTAAGTATGGCAGGATATTTTCTTGTTGGTGAAACAAAAGTAAGGCCAGGGGCATATTTTAATATCGGCAAAAATGGCGATGCTTCAACGACGGATGTGATCAACGGCGTAACAGCTGTTATTTTCCGTTCCGATTTTGGACCATTAGGATACGCGGTAGAGCTGAGTGCAGAAGAAGGATATGAGACGACCTATGGCACAGGAGGAACTACAGACGCTATCCGCCAGGCGTTAAATGGAGGGGCACAGACGATTATAGCCTACAGACTTGGAAGCGGGGGTACAGCGGCAACCATCACACTGAAAAACAAGGATGAACAGGACGCAGTAAAAATATCCGCAAAATATCCAGGGGCGAAAGAGTTTTCTGTGACGATCAAAGAAAAACTGACAGACCCTTCAACAAAGCAGTGTATCATCTATTCCGGCACAAAAGCAGTTGAAACGATTGATTTTGCTGCTGGAAAGGGAGAGGCACTAGCCCTTGTGAAAGCAGTATCAAAATACAGTAGTTTTGTGGCAGAATTGATGGAAGGGAAAGGAGATTCTGTCCTTGCAGGCGTACAGCAGAGAAAGATGACGCCGGGAACAGATCCAGTTATTACGACAGAAGATTATTCGGATGCTTTTGCTGGGGTAGAGCCGTATATGTTCAATACGATCTGTGTGGATACAGAGGATACGTCGGTTCATCTTCTTCTGGCTGGTTTCGTGGACCGGATATTTGAATCCGGCAACCTTACCCAGGCAGTAGTGGCAGAAAAAAGCAGTGTTGACCTTGAAACAAGAATGGCGAGGGCGGCGGCATTTAATAATGAAAAAATGAATTACGTTCTCAATTCAAAAGTGGATGTTTCAGGAGAGACCATGGAGGGATATCAGACAGCGGCGCGTATCGCTGGCATGATCAGCTCAGTATCTTCCAGGCTGTCACTGACGCATAAAGTTGTGCCAGGATTTACAGACCTTTATGAGAGACTGACAAATACTAATGTTATCAAGGCGGAGAAAAATGGCTGTATCGTTCTTACTATGAACACAAAAAATCAGGTATGGATCGATTCCGCTATCAATACACTGATCACACCGCCGGATAATAAGGACACAGGATGGAAAAAGATCAGGCGTACAAAGACCCGTTTTGAGCTTCTTAGACGCTGCAATCAGGTAACGGATGAGATTGTTGGAAAAGTAGACAACGATTCAAATGGTCGGAAGACCATCATAGGTCAGCTGTTGGAAGTTGGTTCCGATATGATCGCTGAGGGAAAACTGGTTTCATTCAATGCAACTGAAAGTGATCTGTATGTATCAGATGGTGATTCCTGCTGGTTCAACCTTGACGTCATAGACAAGGATTCGGCAGAGCATATTTATCTGTTCTATAATTTTCAGTTTAGCACAAACGCAGAGTAAGGAGGTAAAAGTCTATGAGAAATACACAGGCGGCTGGCGATTCCAGATATGCCAGAACAGGAAAAGATGGTGCGTTTTACGATCAGGATGGAAACATGCTGGCAACGGTAGAAACCTTTACATCAAATGTCTCGTTTAATAATGCACAGTACCAGGTACTGGGGGATGCACAGGAACACGAGGCGCCGAATACGTTCAAGGTAACCCTGACAATGTCCCAGGTAGTGGTAGAGGATGATAAGTTCATTGGGGATCTTATGGAATCCCTTGATACACAGATCATGCCGGTATGGAATTTCCAGGGATCTCTTCTTGGACGTAACAATTCTGAGGAGCGCATTACATATTATGAGTGCATTCCGTCCGGCCAGGTCGATCTGCAGAATGTAGCTGTGGGCGATGTGGTAAAACGTAACTGGAATTTCCACGTAAATAAAGCACCAAAACTGCTGCAGAATTTATATGTAGACAGAGGTTAAGACAACAGGACAATATGAATGATAAGGGGAAATCTTTTGAGAGATTTCCTCTTTATCATTTCAAAATGGAATGGAGGAAAATGATATGTCACAGGAAAAAAGTTTTAAACCAGAGATTAAGATGGCAGTTACAGACAGCAAAGAAAAGAATGAGGAAAAGAACCGGGAGAACGTAGAGGAAAGAGAATTTACGCCAGAGCAGGATGGAAATCAGTTAAAAGTCCATGAAGAGGATTTTCTCCAGGGACTAATCGATGCCGCCGGATATGCAGAAGAGGAAAAACAGCGTATCGAGATCGCCAGGGAGGGACGGCTTTTGTTTGCTTTCAGCATCCGTCCGCTTTCTGAGTCAGAGTATAACAGCTGCAAGAAGAAACATACAAAATTCGTCCGCAACCGCAGTCTTGGTGTGAAGATGCCAGAAGATACGGACAATGTGAAATACAGGGCGGATCTTATCTATAGAGCGACCATCGAGGAGGATAAGAAAAAATTATGGGACAACAAGAAAGTCTGGGAGGCATTGAGAAGTAAAGGAATGCAGATCGTCTCCGCCCTGGATGTGATCGAGTATTCACTGAAAGCGGGGGAAAAAGATCAGATCGTTGACTGCATCGATAAACTCAGCGGCTATAATGACAATCTTGAGGAAGTGACAAAAAACTGATCAGGTCTGGTGGAAAGACCTGTCTTCTGCATCAGATCTTTCAGCAGACAGGCATCACACCAGATGAGTTTTATCAGAAACCCAAAAATATACAAACATTTATGCTTGCATCCATGCAGGTATATCTGGAACCGCAGGGAGGAGGTGAGGATTAGTGGCTCAGACGGTAAGGATTGATATTCCGATCAAAACGATAGATAAAACAGAACCAGGCTTAACAAATGTCACAAAGAAACTGGATAAGATGAGCAGCGCCATGAAAAAAGCGGGCGAATCTGTGGACCGCACCAGGGAGAAGATCTCAAAGTTCGACAAATCTGCTGAAAAAACCCAGAGAAATCTGGAAAAATGGGCAAAAGATAAATACAAGATCCTGCTGGAGGTGGAAGAACGGATCACTCCTGTGCTTGGGGCGCTGGGAAGCAGTATTATGAACCTGACAGGAAAGACATGGCATGTAACTATGAAAGCGGTGGATCTTGTCTCGTCTCCAGTACGGGGCATATTGAGTATCCTCAGAAATGCTGTCTCCCAGATGGAAGAAGCTGCTTCTGCGGCAGGTACATTGCAGTACAGTATTGAGGGCGCCGCCCTGTCCCTGGGGCAGATGGCGAATGCTGGTGTAAAGGATTACAACAAACTGACAAAAGCCATTAAAAATGCAGCTGGTGCCTCATCGGAAATGGATAAAATGATGTCGGGCGGACTGACAGGGGCTGTGGCGCAGCTTAAGAGTGCACTGGAAAAAGCAAAACGGTCTCTTGGGGAGACGCTAAAATCCGGACTTAGTGGTGGAATATCGAATTTATTAGGCATTGATGTTTCCGGCATGCAGAATGAGTTTACGAGCATTGGGGCATCTTTTGCCGCTGGATTTACGAAAGGCTTTGATATTGAGGCGATCAGTACTCCCCTCTATGAGGGTTTCAATAAGATCCTTGGGAATGTAACTAAGATGTTTTCTGGTGGTAAAGTATCAGGAACCTCTTCCAATTCAATATTAAAAATGGTAGGAGAAGTGACACCGCTGATCAGTTCCATTTCCGGTGGTATAAATATAGCGAAATCAATAGGTTCTGCGGCTAAGGGTACTGGAATAATAGGTTCTGGCGCTTTGGCAGCAATCGATCTGGGTGCTGGTAACCTGCCAGGAAATGCTTCATTAAGCGCAGGTGCCCTAAGTGGGATAGGACTTGGTTCGGTAGCTGGAGGTGTGGCTGGAGCTGCTGGTCTAGTACATGGCGCAATGGATCTGTACGAAGGATTTACTTCAGATAATAGTGAAAAGGCGGAGGCATACACAAAAGCTGGTGCTGTAGAAATGATAGGAGTTGGTTCGGGCGCTCTTGCTGGAGCTGCTATAGGTTCGGTAGTTCCAGTGCTGGGAACAGCGGCAGGAGCCCTTATCGGAGCAGGTATTGGGGCGATTGGAAGCTGGATCGCTGGTGATAAGATCAAGGAGGATTATGAAAAGGAAGAGGCAGAGAGACAGAAGGCACTGATGAATCAGCAGAAGTCATATGATGTGCTTGGGATGGACATTGACGACGTCAAATTCAAGACGAAGGAACTGAATGAGGCGTTGCACGATTCGGAAACCAGCACGGAAGAATTTGCGAAAATGTACCAGGAAGCTCTTGGGGATAACCTGAAACAACATTTTGGAGAAGTGACCCTTAGTCTGAAGGAGATTCAGAGCATAGCGGACAAGGTTGTTTTAGACAAAGACGCAAAGAACATCCAGAAGTATTCAGAAGCTGCTGATAGGGCATCTTCATCCCAGGCCAATCTAAATAGTAGTTCTTCAGAACTAGATAAACAGAACTGGAAAGTAAGCCTTGGAATGAAACTGGATGAGGCTGAGAGGGAAGAATACCGGACAGCCATAGATAATTTTGTGGAAGATGCCAGGACATATCTGGAAGACAGCCATTATCAGGCCACTATGTCTGTGGAACTGCTTCTGGAAGAAAAAGGAAGCCGGGATATCACAGGTGTTTTTGACCAGACGTATACCCGTCTGGAAGCAAAACTTAATGAACTCACAGAAAAACTGCGTGAAAAGCGGGAGGCCGCCCTTGCTGACGGAGTGATCGATGAGAAAGAACAGAAAGAACTCTCAGAAATCCAGGATAATATCTCGTCGGCAACAAATAAGGTATCCAAAGCGAATGAAGAGGCGTCAATGAATACTTTGAAAACAAAATTTATGTCAGGAAATATGGATGCCTCTTCCTTTGGTTCCCTGCAGCAGGAACTGGCAGCACGTACCCAGAGTACATCCCAGGAGTATTCCAACGCCATGCAGAGTTCCTTTGCTTCCCTTGAATTGGCGAAAGGAGATATGTCTGATGAGGAATATCAGGAGAAATACAAGGAGATCCAGGATGCCTATAAGGAAAAGATCGACGCTCTCTCCGACCGCACAGTAGATTTCCAGTTTGATGTTCTGAAAGACAGTTACGGCAATGAACTGGAGGGAATTCTTCCGAATTTGGAGGGGACAACAACAGATAAACTGAAACAGGCAATGGATAATGCTTTTATGGTTGAACCGGATGTATTACAATGGAAAAATGAGGATATTACCAAATGGTTTGGCTTGGAGGATCTGGAGGGCGAATCCAGAGGCAATATCATATCCATGATCCAGGGGATTGCAGGGGCAGTTCCGGAAGATCAAAAGAAAACCATTGAGGAGAAATTTAAGAATACGATCCCCTCTGTGGAAGAAATAACAAAGCATCTTGATTTTACACAAATTTCAAAAGATGAATGGTGCAAAATGAGAGGTGTTGAAACACCGAAATATGCATATGTGAATCCCGGGGAAACTTATGATATTAACGCGCCATTATTGACAGGGGAAGAAGAAAATTATCAGGAACGTTCGGTTAAATATGCTGAGATGCTTTATAAGG
>CAMXSH010000046.1 GCA_947246475.1 uncultured Roseburia sp. | reverse complement strand
TTCGGAGTGGTAGTCGGAGGCACAGTAGCCGGCGGATTAACCGCAGGCGGATTGGTACCTGGTCCCTGAGGCGCCGGTGTTGGTGCTGGCACCGATGGCGCTTCCACTTCCCGCTGGATCTTAACGGTATAGTTCTTCATCGTCTCATGATCTTCCGCATATACCTTTAAGGATAATGTAGTTGTATCTGCTGTCAAAGTATATACCTGTGCTTTGGCATCATTGATCAGCTCTTCATTGACATAGACAAGACCATATCTGTCTGCAATATCAAATTTAAGCTTCGTAGTCTCTGTATTTGCTGGCAGCGTCACCGTAAATTCTTCTCCGCTCTGAGCCACGGTTCCATTGTTGCAGGTAACAGCATTCAGAGATGCGTTATTGTTATAATTTATTGTAGTAGACAAACCACCTACCAGGCGGGCGCTGTCATCTGTAGCAGAACCACTCTCAAACTTCAGGACAACTACTGTATAATCTTTACCTTCCACCTGAATGGTCTTTATGCTCTTTTTCAGGACATCGGCAGGAATCTCAAAAGTCTCCGTAGAAAATGCCTCTTCTCCTGTGTAGTTCAATGTCTTTTCGGCAATCACTGTGTCTCCCACAGAAATCTTAATAGTCTTGCCATTATCTTCTTTAGCGAACTGGCAACGAACAGAGTTCGTCTTTTCCTGATTCACGATCATATTATATGCGAAGTATCCGCCTGCTTTGGCATAGCGCGTGCTTCCTCCGCCATCGATGGTTCCAGCTTCTGAATTGCTTTCTGTCATCTGATGAATATCATCTTTTTCATACTGTCCGTAACCTGGCTGGGTGGAATCAATAATGCTGGCACTCAGTCTTCCCTTTTCTTTATTTTCCAGAATCGCTCCCTCATCAGCTGTCTCAAAGGGGCTGTTAAAGTACCAGTAAATTCCGTATCTCTCATCATTCAATGTATTGAAAGGAACAAAGGTCAGCGTCTCTCCAAAGAGCTCTTCCGCATCCGTACCTGTTAATTTAAAGGTAAGAGTATCAGCGGATGTATCCTGGACAAGATAAGTATTGATATCTGCAATAAATTCATCCATTGTCAGCATTTCCTGAATGGTCAGTGTCTCATTTCCCAGAACCGGTGAAGCCGCTGCCCCCTCATTTCCATACTTATTAACAGCATCCTCAGATTGGGATCCTACCACTTTATACAGGGGAGCTGTCAAATCTCTGCCCGCCCATGTGGTCTTATCCATTTTCTCCGTTCCCAGTCTGGCTGCCAGAACCGTCGGACCATATTTAAACCCATAGACCGTATTATTATCCGGAAGACCCACTGCCTTTACTTCCATAGGATACTTGATCGAAACCTCATCATTTTCTTTCCAGTCCCTGGTAATGGATATATAACCCTTGGAACTGACCGCATCTTTTACCGTTTCCCCATTCACTTTTACTGTCACCTTATCGCTGGTCCAGTCAGGAACCCGCAGGGCAATGGCAGCATTGGATGAAGCAGCGCCATTTAACAGATGCATTTTGAAAGATGCTTCGTCAGATTTTGTAACATCAGAATTCTGTGTGATCTCCAGATTTTTCTGACTCCATTTTACCTTGGAAGCCACATACTGGTTTACAACCAGCGTGGAATCGTTACGGAAGTAAATGCTGTCACCAAGTTTTGTAAAGTTTTCCATACCGCTTCCAGTACAGCACCAGAACATGTTTTCTGCAGGATCCGATTTTCCAAATGTCTTGAAAAATCCCGTTGCCATAGGAATGAAATAAGCTGCCGCCGCGCCATCATCTGCTTTTACCGCACCCATGATGGAATTGCGGAGTGTAGTCTCATAGTAATCCGAGTATTTCTTCTCCCCGGTAAGCTTATACAGTTCGCGTGCTAATTTCAACATGTTATGGGCACAGCAGCTCTCACAGTTTGTCGAGTTACGAGTGCCATCCAGCTTATCCTCTTTATTAAAATGCTCCATTACGCTGACTCCGCCTGTAATATAAGCATATTTATCTACTGCCAGGTTAAAGAATTCTTCAGCCCATTTCAGATACTGCTCATCTCCTTCACCCAGTTCGTCTTTTGCCTTCAGCACAGAATACCGTTTTAAAGCTCCCACAAACTTGGGAATCGTGGTGTTGGCATGCTTTTGATTCAGTATATCGGCTTTTCCTGATGCAACATCCTCAAAGATAGATATCTGGTCAAACTTATGGGCGCTCTCCAGATATCTCTCATCCTCTGTATAATAATACAGCTCATATAGACAATCGTTCATGCCGCCATACTCTGTCCATAAAACTTTAGTATTTATGGAGTTGCTCCACTTGCTGACACGGTTATAGATCCAGTCACCAAGACCTTTGGCAACTTCCAGAGCCTCTTCATTTCCTGTGTATTTGTATGTATCCACCAGCCCGGTCAGCATCTTGTGCATATTATACCATGGAACCCAGTGGTCGTTCCCTTCTAATTTTCCCTCAATAAGGTCAAACTGTCTTTCCACATTCTGGGGATCATTAATCTGGGCGCCGAAGATAAATCCTGTACCGAGTTTATCCTGGCACTCTTTCAGACCAGAAATCAGCGCCGCTGACTTTTCTTTCAATTCCTCGTCTCCCACAGCCCTGACCGCCTGTGCAACTGCGGAGAGATAGTGGCCAACACTATGACCTCCCAGAAGGCTGTCTTCCCAGCCTTTATACGGTTTTATACCTTTTGTATCAACACCTGCCGTCTCTCGGAAACGGGACAGCATGCGGTCGTTATCAAATTTTTTCAGGAATTCGATATCTGACTGCTGTGCTGCCAGGTAATAACTGTCTGTGATCTCTACATCATCCAGATTGAACTGCGAAAGATTCTGCATGGAACTTTCTGCCAGCACTTTTAGATCAAACTTTTTCTTATATTGCAAATCACCCATAGAAATTGTTGCCTCCAATGTCACCTGTGCATCCGGCTGACCCGCTGCCGGCCTTCTCACTGTTCCGTCTGTAGAAATAGCATCCTCCTGGGAAGAAGTCCAGGAAATACTACTTCCATTCTCTCCCCATTCCGGCAGCGTAAGCTTTGATGTAACTTGTTCTGACTTGAATCTCAGAGCACTGACATCTTTACTAAGCGCTGCTTTATTCTCATCCTTACTTTCTGCCTTTGAAACAGACGCCCCCGTCGGAGTAATACATCCAAAGACCAGGGCACCGCTAAGCAAAACTGCCATTCCACGGTTTATCAGGCTTCGCCTATTTTTCTGCATCATACCTACCTCCTCGTATTTTGGTATTTGTTGATATCTACTATGCCATAAAAGATAAAATATGTAAATATCAAAAGGTAATATGGAGTGTCAAAAGGTAAGATAATAAAAAAAATTGTTTATCTCAACCTTCCATTTCCGTTATTTTATGGTAAAATAGTGTCAGGGTAAAAAGGTTATTGATCAGAAAGGAACATTGCCATGGAAGAATTAAAAATATCACTTTCCGCACAGATCCGTTACAAATTTTATGGACTTTTTGAAGCCCCTTCCAGGGATTGGATACACATGTCAAGAAATCTGGAAGAATTCCAGCTTATCCTTATGGTAAAGGGAACTTTGTTTATTGCCGATGAAAATGAAAAATATGCGGTATCAACTGGTGAATATCTGATCATGAAACCAGGTTTGCAATATGGCTACAAACCTTCCCAGTGCTCCTTTTACTGGGTTCATTTTGACTGCCCCTTTATGAATGTGCCAAAAGAACAGATCATCTCCCTTCCCTGCCGGGGGAATATCAAAAACCTGGGACGCTTCCATGTTCTTTTCACACAACTGAATGATATCTATGTTACCTATGAAAACCAATGCGCGACGAATTTTTTTGCCACCAACATCCTGCTTGAATTGTATAATCAGGTTTCATCCGGAAATCCCATCCCTGCCTCAGCGGAGGACAAACTACATCGGAATATTATTACTTATATTAAATGGAGCCGTGCCTACCGGGTAAAAGTAAAAGATCTGGCAGAGCATTTCGGATACCATCCCAAATATCTTTCTACCGTGTTCCGAAAAAAAGAAGGTGTTTCGTTAAAACAATATCTGATCGACCAGACCATGGAATGTGCTAAGGAAGAACTGTGCAATACCGACCGGAGCATCCTTTCCATCGCATTAAGTATGGGCTTCAGTGACGGACAAGCTTTCTCCCATTCCTTCAAACATGCCGTAGGGGTTACCCCCACGGAATACCGGAACAGCCACCGCTTTCTGGACAAAAATGATAACTGAACTACTTGATGCCAAGAAGGTGTCCCCAAAGCCATAATATGGTTTTGGGGACACCTTCTATTTACATGCGTTACTGTAAAACGCATATAGTATCTGAGTTATTAGTTTGTCGGCTCAAATGTCCAAACCTGATTGGTACCTTCCCAATATCCGTTCTGTACCACATTGGTATTATCAGCCACTCTCAGATGAAGACCACTCTTATCGTTTGTAACTTTGGTCATAATTCCAAACTGACCAGCTACCGCAGTAGTCTTAAGTTTGAACTGCTGTGCCTCACCACTGTATGCATGATAAATATTTATATTTGTATTATCCGCAGTACCTGCACCACTTACATCAAGCATAAAGTCACCCAGAGCACTTGTAAGTGTAACATAGCCGTTATCCAGCTTTGTCAGATACCATTTTTCTCCTCTGGAACCAGTCTTAGCCCCAACCTGTACATTCTGGCATGCTGCTCCAACATTTCCTTCTACCTGGAGGTATTTTCCAGATGCAGGATTCTTAATGCAGTACCATCCGTTTGGAAGGGTTGCACCAACAGTACCGCCGGTACCAGGAGTATTTGCCTTTAATGTGCAGACAAATGTTGATACACTGTTAGCTGGCAGATATGCCCAGAATCCATTGCCATCAAGACCAAGGTTGGATGTCTTAGCAAGATTCTCACTTCCAGATGTACGGTAACGATCTACATTAGAGATGTTCTGTCCGTTCACAGCAAATTTCTGGGAAATATTAGATGATCCTTTGTTTACTGCCACAATAACTGCTTTTCCATCTCCCGTATAAGCAGATACATACACGCCGTTATTCGGGTTCACTGTTGCCTGTACTCTCCTGTAGCCAGGACGGATGAATTTTGAATACTGTGCCATACAATAACCACGTTTACTGATGGTTCCGTTCTCTCTCATCGGACTATAGCTTCTGCGGATGTACCACCATACATAAGTCTGAAGATTATTGATCATCGCATTATGTATATGATCTGAAACTCCCAGTGCCTCCGGCCATCTGTCGGCGGAATTGTTATCGCTGTTCGGATAATATACCTCAGTCATCCAAAGCTCTTTACCAGCACCCTTCTGCTGGAACAGAGGATATACGAAATCTTTGTACTGTGTTCCGTACAGATGGGTTCCCATAATGTCCACGTTGGCAAGCGCCTGAGAATCATTCAGGATAGGATCTGACATCGTCTTGTTGTAAGAGAATGACTCTGGTGCAATAAGACGGCAGTTGATAGATCCAGCATAATACTTCAAGAAGTTAAGGATCTCAGTTGGTGTCCACCATGTCCACTCATGTCCGTAATCCGGCTCGTTTGCCATAGAAATGGCATACAGGTTTACTCCATTGTTTTTCATAAATGTGACAAAATTATTCAGATGCTGTGCATACTGCGCATATTTGTCATGTTTTAAGCGTTTCGCTTTGGTATCCCCATTGCGATTGAACGTCTCTGTCAATTCGCTTGGCGGATTCCACGGAGTTGCAAAAACAATAGCACCTTTTGCTATAGCAGCTTTCGCAGTCGCAACTTCTTTGTACCAGTTCCGGCTGTCAGAATCAATCCAGATTCTAAGAACGGAAAATCCCAGCTGATTGTCACCATTTCCAAATGCTGTCTCTCTTTGGGACGCTGTCAGGTCTCCTATCCATGATGGGTGATTCATACCACCAAATCCTTTTATCTCCTGATACTTCGTATTCAGGTTGATCACCGCATCACTAGCTGCCTTTGCCTCCGGTGCCTGAATTGGGAATACACCGATCACCATAGCAACTAAAAGACACCCTGTCAGTATCGCTCTCGCTGCTTTCTTAAATTGTAACCCCATAAAAATTATGCCTCCTTTTTGATAAATATTTTTTTATGAGCTTAGTATAATACACAGAAAAGCGTTACACAATGACCAATTCCGTCATATTTTTGACATATTATGCAATTTATGGCAAACTCAAGACGCTCTTTTGTGTATTTTGCACAAAAAACATAAGTTCTTTTTATACAACTATACAAAAGCCTCCATATGAACTATGATCTCCTGCCGGACAGAATGATAATAAACGTTTAATTCCTTATAGATCTCCGGACACCGTTCCAGGGCAAGCCGGATGTATTCATCCCAGTCCACATCACACTGTTCGTCTGGTGCAGGCTCGTCTTTTTCCTCGATCTTATGAATCCGGGCCAGCGTTTTTCCAGCAGTCTGACAATGTTCCTTCCCAATATCTTTCCAGTCAACCGTCCTTGCCTCCAGCCAGCGGAACACATAAAAATACTGCCCTTCCAGACACTGCATCTTCTTTCCCTTGATCTCCAGAGCCGGCAGGACAGGTATTTTATTTTCATATAATATACATTCCAGCTTTTCCGCCCGATTATAACTATCCAACGCATCCGGGCGCTCCATGATCACAGGATTCAACAGTTTTACCGCATAAATCCCTTTTGTCGTCTGCAGCTTGTACATTTTATGGAGGTAGCCGCCAGTCACACTCTGAGGCGGGCCTGCAGCTTCCCCAAGATTGCATTCCTTCGCTGCCTTCCAAAACCATTTTTCCAAATTAATCTTTGCATCCATCACTTTGTAAATATCCTTCCTCTTTCATCTGGTTTATCGATTTCTCTTTTATTCCGTTATCCCTTCAAAGGCGCATATCCTTCAAGGATCTCTATAATATCTGAATGATATATATTTCCACCAAGTACAGTCCCATCTGGTTCGAGGCATATGCTGCGTATATCATCTTCTTTTTCTATATAAGGATTGACTGGCAGAGCCGATGGATCAAAATATTCCTTTAGGTATGTAAGGGCATTTCCACCTGGAAAGATTATATTTCCCTCTGAAGGCTCGATTCCCATCCGGCTAAATCCATCGAGGATTTCCTTGGTCTCTCTATTATAGCAGTTGCTATATTATTTATGCAACAGCAATTTCAGGTTATATTTTTAAAGGATTGCAAACCGATCATACTCCCTTTACACCGCCCTAAAATAAAAGGAACCACAAGCCCTTTTTCGGACTTATGGTTCCCTAAATATCTCTTTTACATGCCAAGCCGGAGTGAGGCAAACAGGCAGAAGGAACAGAAGAAAATCAGTACAAAACATCCAGAGAGATCCCGGAAAAAATGGTCCCTCAGCTTACTGCGCAGGGAAGCTAACGGCGATATTCCTGTCATCTGGTACACCAGATACATCAAAAAGGTTATGATAACCATATAGACCATATTCCGCAGCAACGCTTCTGCCACAAAGATCAGCACCAGATGTGCCATAAGATACGCTGCATTTCCCTCATAGAGATGTTTTTGTGCAAGTCCCAGCAGATATGCGGTAAAGGGTCCGGTCATCGCGGACAGAAAAATAACTGTGATCTGCGGATTCTTCTGTAGGAGAGAAGAAATATTACCGCCTCCCGCAAACATCTGCAGATATCCCACTGCTACCAGCGGTGCCAGTGTCAGAAGAGTTTTGGCGATGGTAAACCACCTGTCTTTTTCGTGATAATCTGCCAGGATTTTTACCTGCTGCCTTTTCTTTCCCATAGCCATGCCTCCGATCTTATTTCAGTTCCGGCCAATAATCCTTATTTGCCTCGATCATGTCATCCAGGATCAGCTTAGCGACCCGTGCACTGGGCACAATTTTAGACAGGGTGAGGGCCTGCCACATCTTCTGATAGCTTCCCTCGATCCATGCCTCCACTACCAGTTTCTCCACACTGACCTGCTGCTCCAAGAGCCCCTTCTGGAACTGTGGTATCGCTCCCTGGCAGATACGTTCGTATCCATTTGATCCAACGATACAGGGGATCTCAACCATTGCCGTCCGGTCAAAATTCTCCACCGCCCCCTCGTTGGGAACAATGAGAAGAAATCTTTCCTTTGTGTTTTCTGCGATGGCGCATGCCAGATCCACGATATAGGTGGCATGAGCGTCCGCCTCAAACCCACAATCCTTTGCGGTTCCTTTTTCAATGATCTCCCGGCATGCCCCAAATACCGTCTTTTCACGGCCTTCCATCACCTCGTTGGCACGGGTATGTTCCGGGTTGGAGTGTTCCACCACGTAGTCCGGATACAGATAATATTTAAGATAGGTATTGGGAATCGTCTCTGGATCGATGGCATAAACATCTTTTGCTTTTACAAAGGTTTCCTTCCAGCTGTCATCAATATGCTGGTTTGTCTCTGCAATCCCATCTGCAAACCCATTTGCCGCCACGTGTTTTTTGATCTCCGGCATCAAGTCATTTCCTTCCTTGTCATAGATCTTATACCACCACCCGAAGTGATTTAGTCCATAATATCCAACCTGCATTTCTTTGCGGGATTTCAGCCCTACCATATTTGCCATTTTTTCCTCTAAGTCTATGGGCATATCACAGATATTCAGTATCCTGGAATTAGGACGAAGACGACGGGTTGCCTCCGCAACGATCGCCGCAGGATTGGAATAATTCAACATCCATGCCTCGGGTGAATATTTTTCCATATAATCCAGGATCTCTAAAACTCCGCCGATGGAGCGCATTCCATATGCGATACCACCTGGTCCGCAGGTCTCCTGCCCCACGACGCCGTACTTGAGGGGAATTTTTTCATCCAGCTCACGCATGGCATATTTGCCGACACGGATATGGGCAAGTACAAAATCAATCCCGGTAAATGCCGTCTCCGGATCTGTGGTGTAGCCAAATTCTATATCCGGCGCATTTTCCTTAAGATAAATTTCACAGGCCTTCGCCACAGTCTCCTGACGCTCTGTATCGTTATCATAAAACATAATCTTATGAATCGGAAAACGCTCCCGCTCCTCCAAAAGCATCAGGGCAATCCCTGGAGTAAAGGTACTGCCGCCTCCGGCAACGGTTACAGCATATGATTGTTTCGACATAAATAAAACCTCCTGATTTTTCTTATTTTCGATACGTGATAACGGTAGTCTTCCCTGCTTTTGCATATTTATCCGGAATCAGCTGGATATCCCTGCACTCATCCGCATTTGTCATCAGCATCGGCGTATGCATCTTATAGCCCTTTGCCTTCATCAGCTTCATATCCACCTCACAGAGCAGCTGTCCTGCCCTGACTTTGTCACCTTCCTGAACTTTCGCCGTAAATCCTTTCCCTTCCAGCTCTACCGTGTTGATCCCGATATGGACGAGAAGTTCCAGACCATCCTCTGTGGAAATACCAAAGGCGTGCAATGTATCTGCGATCATAGAAATCTCTCCATCCACGGGAGCATATACTTTCCCATCAGTCACAATGACTGCCACACCCTCACCGAGGGCCCCTCCGGCAAATACCTCGTCTGGTACGTCGCTCACCGGGATCACCTCCCCGTTTGCCGCAGATTTGATCTCATACTGCTGCAAACCGGAGTCATCTGATTCTATATTTTCTTCCGTATTCTTTCCCGTATCAGCAGCCTGTTCTTTCTGCGCTTCACTAATTTCTGTATTCAGCGCATAGGCAGATGGATTTGCCATGATATTTTCAAATTTCTCCCGGACGCTGGGCACGCTCATACCGACGATAACCTGCATCGCCTTTCCATTTTTAGAGATTCCATGGGATCCCACACCTTTAAAATAAGCGTCGTCCTTTACCACAGTTTCATCCTTCACATTGATCCTCAGACGGGTTGCACAGTTGGTCACATCCACGATATTATCTGCACCACCCAGTCCTTCCATGATCATGGCAGCCAGCATGGTTTTTTTGTCCATCTCTACATTTCCCGCCTGTCTGGCACGAAACTCTGCCTTAGAATAAAACTTCGTCTCGTCGCTTTCCTCCCGTCCTGGTGTCTTAAAATCAAACTTGAGGATCAGAAACCGGAATACGACAAAATAGATTCCTGTATACACCAGTCCAATAACTAACAGCAGCAAATATTCCTTCCAGTGTGAGTTCATAAGCGGAATAAAATTCAAGGAACTCATCTCAATCAGACCGCCGGAAAACACACCAACGATACCAAACAGATTCATGGTCGTGGACAAACATGCCGCCAAAAATGCATGGACTACAAACAGGACCGGTGCGATAAAGAGAAACGTAAACTCGATGGGCTCCGTCACACCACAGACGATGGCTGTCAGAGTGATGGGGATCAGCAGTCCCTTGAGCTGCGTCTTCTTCTCCGGCTTCGCTGTGACATAAAATGCCAGGGCGATACCCGGGCATCCAAACAGCTTGGAGAATCCTGTCGCCGTAAATGATGCCTGGGGACACAGAGACTTCAGAGAAGCCGTCGAGGATGCCAGGGCAGGCAGCTGTGTTGCCCAGTAAGAATAGATGCCGCCGGGACAGACCAGATTATCATAATAAAAGGGGCTGTACATAAGGTGGTGCAGACCGAAGGGAATGAGAAGACGCTCCAGAAAGATGAAAACCCATACGCCAAAGGAACCGCTGGTCATAACAAAATTCTGGAAGACCTGCATGCCGTGCTGAATATTGGGCCAGATGACCACAGACAGCAGAGCTACCGGAAGCATGACAAAAAATCCGATCATAAAGATGAAAGTGGAGCCGTTAAAGGAACCAAGCCATTCCGGAAGATCCGTATCAAAAAACTTATTATGCAAAAAGATCACAATACCGGAAACCAACAGCGCACCAAACATTCCCATATCCATCGTTTTGATGTTGGCGATCATCGTCAGCCCGCTGGAACCGCCGATCTCTGCTGAAAAATCAACGCCAAATACGCCTCCCCACTGGGAAAGTATCGTATTTACAAAATAGTGAAAGGTCAGATATAAAACCAACGCTTCCATACAGCACCGTGCCGCCTGTTTGTTCGCCAGTCCGATGGGCAGACCGACGACAAACAGCAAAGGCAGCTGGTTAAACACACACCACGCTCCCTGAAGAATGACATTCCAGACCAGATACCACATACTGGTGGGGGCAGCCAGTGATCCCAGAACTGCCTCCGTCGTGCAAAGCGTGCCAATTCCAACCATAACACCTGCAAAGGAGAACAACAGCACCGGAGTAAACATGGCGCCGCCGAACTTCTGAATTTTTTGCATCATTAATGTAACACTTCCCTTCTATTGTTATTTGTCCGAGTCGTATGTTAGTTAATATTTGCAAAAAACGGAATAAAATACACCGTGTAGATATGTATTTGCAGGCACCAAAAAACAGACCATCTATCTTAATGATTTCAGGTCTGTTTCAGGAGGGTCTTTTATTCTATTCTCTGCCTCAATGGCGCACTATCACTTTGCTATATCAATTTCAATTTTATCGTGCATGTTTTTCCTTTCATAAGAACGACATTTTCCATCACCTCCATGACAGCTACAAATTATATATAATTATTATTCTGCAGCCACACAATTAATGTATAATCAAAGCGTCTTCCTGTTGATTCTCCACTAATGCCACCACTACTATTTAAGTCCGTGTGTGTCAAAACTCCACGTGCACAATAGTCCGAATCAAAATATGGAGAACCACTCTGTCCATCATAACAATATATATTATCTGTTTTGCGTTCTTCTTGGTGTGAAGAGAGCAAGATGTCGCAAGCGACGCCTTGCGAAAGTTCTCAATCTTTTCCTGTGTTTTCAAGAATAATTTCTCCCTGGTAATGGTTCTGTCATTCATTGGTTATCTTTCCTGTGACCTGATACGTCTCTGTCTCATAGTAATTGAGAATATTATTCCATTTATTCACTTGTAAAATAGCAAGATCGTTCACTCTTCTGAAAGAATGAACGATCTCATCTGAGAATTCTTATTCTTTATTTCACCGCTTTCACACATAGCGGATGGGTGTAAAATACATCCTGCTGATATGCTTTTACCTTTTTCGCGGGTACTTTGATGCTGACATTCTCTTTGACGCCATGCAGCAGACCGGTAACCGCTTCCGTCAGTTTCTTACTCTTTACCACGACAGATTTTAGTTTGTAAGTGTGGCAAAAAGCATGTTCTCCCAGTTCTTTCACTCCCGTTCCCAATGTAATGGATTCTACATTTTGAGCGAAGAAAAAAGAATAATTTCCAATCTTCTCAACGCTGTTACTGATAACAATTTTCCGTATTTTCAAGTTAGAAGCAAAGGCTTTATCTGCAATCTTTGTCACCGAATAAACAACGCCATTTAAGGAAGCGGTGCCTGGCACATTCACCACCTTTTTACTTTTTCCTTTGGCAAAGCCAAGCAGCGTTGCAGTAGGACGACCGTTTTTGTCAATCGATACCTTATAGTTGAACGAACCACTGGTAAACTTCGTTCCAACTTTGGCAAGGGTGCGGTTCACTGTCTTTCCACATACCCTGCAACGGTATTGAATTTCCCCTTCCCGCTTTTTGGTCGCTGTCTTAACCACTTTCCCCTTATTCCACTCGTGGGATTCCATCTCCTCCACCTCACCACATTCACACTGAACCCAGTGATATATTTCATTCATCATCCATGCGTTCTCCTGGTAAGAGTGCTCATGGGCAGGCACCAGTTTGGGGATCTTTTGTGTCTCTGACACACCGCACACCGTACAGGTACGTCTGGACACTCCTTCCTGTGCTGTCGTCGGCGCTGTTTCCTGCTTCCACTGCCCAAATGTATGACTAAGGGCAGCACTCAGAGTGGGAATCGTTTCATCATAACTGTGGCCACAGTCTTCATCCTCACAAGTGTATCTCCGGATCCCGGTGTCTGTACAGGTTGCTGGTTTGACGATCACAGCTTCATATTCATGCTCGTGGGGTTCATCTGGCCCTTCTGGTTCTTCTGTCTCTTCTGGTTCCTCCGGCTCTTCGGGGCCTTCAAATGAAAATGGAACCCGGATCAAGTTCTCACAGATATCACAGAGGATTTCTTCTATCCCATCCTCCTCTTCGGTGGCCTCTTTGATCACCACACCTTCGTTTTCGCCAAAATCATGTTCTTCGTAATCCTCCATCCCATCTTCTTCGTCAAGATCACAACCCGGCGCTACACATACCTCCCAATGTCCATCCTCATCAAACCGCCACTCCCATTGATGCTCATGGGCAGGTGGAAGCTCGATCTCTATCGGCTCGCTGGCATAGTCTGTCTGGTTCCCATCATTCACCTGCTCAGCCAAAAGATACACAGTTTCACTTTCTTCATCAAATTCTTCAGGCAGTGTAAACGTAACTGATCCCTCGTCTTCAAAAGTATCCTCCGATACCTTTCCATAAAAATTTACCATAGTATCACTGTCTTTCGGATCACCATCGGTAATTAAAATAGAAATTTGATTGGCACCTTCTCCCAAATACGTATAGGGAACTGTAATTTCATCCGACTGCCGTTCCGCTGCACCTGCTTCTAAAGTCTCACCTTCTGACAGCGTCAGTTTCCACTCATTGATCTCCGCCGTTTCCACTGGCTCTATCTCAGCATTTTTCACTGTATCCGCCGCTGTCATAAACAAAATACCTTCAGGATCTAAGTTAAAGGCAGGCACCACTCCATTTTCCTCAAACACAAAATCACGGAATACTTGTCCCCCGGGAAGTACGCAACCGGCACCTGAACTGGATTTCCCATAGGCACTCCGGAGCCACCAGGAAGCCTCTAAATCTCCTCCTGTCGTGTCATAGGAATACCCGTATCCACTGTTTGCCAGATCTGATACATCCAGCAGAAACATCGTATCTCTGTTCAGCGCTGTGCTATTCAGTCCTGCAATCGTTAATTCCCCAGCTTCCCTCGTCGTCCGCAAAATCCTCTTTTTTTCCTGAACTGAAAAATTCGCATCGCTAAGAAAACCATCCTGTCCCTGCAGCCAGCTGCGGATGTCACTGACATCCCATTGGTTTTCTGGAAAATGTCCGCCTGGATACTGCCCATCATCTAAACCTTCTTTAAAAGGCATTGTCTTTAATATCTGATCCGACTGTAATAGGAAACCTCCTGGCATAGAGCTGTTTCCAGTATCTCCTGCTGTATCCAGCACCCGCCACTTGATCGGTCTGCCCTCATAATTTCCATAATAAACATGATCGCCGCTCCACTCTCTCCCTTCCTGGGGAAGTGAAGGTGAATCAATCTGTGCAGCCCCCAGGCTCACTGTTCGGTCTAATTCCGATGCCCTCGCCTGGCCCCCCTTTGCCCAATGAAATAACAGCGCCATACTGACTGCTGCCCAAATAATCATCACCGTCGTTTTTTTTGTCCTTACGATTTTTTTCCTGATTTCATTCATAGATACCATACCTCGTTTTGAAATTTGTGTTCCTGTATCTCCCCCCAAGTTTTCATCACATGCCAATATTATATAACAAAGTTTATTGAATTGAAAGACTATTTTTATAAAAAGTAATTTAACCGTTCCATTCTGTCTGGGTTCTGTACATCTGGGCATAGCGCCCGTTCAGCGCCATCAGTTCTTCATGATTCCCCTGCTCGGCAATTTTCCCATTTTCCAGCAGTATGATCAAATCAGAATCCCGGACCGTTGAAAGACGGTGGGCAATGATAACGGAAGTTCGGTCTGTACAGAGTCTGAGCATGGCTTGCCGGATCTTCTGTTCCGTCACGGTATCTACCGAACTTGTGGCTTCATCCAGGATCAGGATCGGAGCATTGGCAAGCACCGCCCTGGCTATGGTCAAAAGCTGCCTCTCTCCCTGGGACAGCTCCATGCCTCCATGTTTTAAAACCGTATCATACCCTTTTGGCAGCCGCTGGATAAAACTGTCCGCCCCTGCTGTCCGCGCCGCCTCCTGCACCTGTTCCAAAGCGACTTCTGGATGTCCATAGCAGATGTTGTCCCGGACCGTGGCGGCAAATAGAGACGTATCCTGGAGCACCACGCCAAATGCCCGCCTCAGATCCTCCATCCGGTAATCCCGCAGATCATGTCCATCTAGCAAAATGCTTCCCGACGAAACGTCATAAAATCTTGTCAGAAGATTGATAATCGTTGTTTTGCCGGAACCAGTGGCTCCCACGATAGCAGCCTGCGTTCCCGCAGGAATCTTTAGGGAAATATCCTTCAGTACAGGCTGTCCTGGCTGATAGCCAAACTCCACATGCCGCAATTCAATGTCTCCACGGGGATTTTCTAAGTTTACGGTTTTTTCCCGATCCGGGGGTTCCGGCTGTTCATCCAGTATTTCAAACACCCGCTCTGCCCCGGCGACCGCCGTTTGAAAATTATTGTAAATATTGGCGATCTCCACGAAAGGACGGGTAAACTGACGCACGTAGAGCAGAAAACTTGTAACCAGCCCGATATCGGTAATCCTGCCATTAACAAACAAAACACCACATAAAACCGACATCACCACATACAGAAGGTTATTGATCACATTCATAAGCGGCATGAGATACCCCGAACAGATCAGCGCCCGGATCGATACTTTGCAAAGTTCACGGTTCCTTTCTGCAAACTCCCGCTCCATCTCCTCTTCCCGGCAGAATGCCTTTACTACAAAAAGTCCCGAAATGCTTTCTTCCACCTGCCCGTTCAGCGAACCAAGACTCTTCTGCTGCCCGGAAAAAAGTACTTTGGTCCGCTTCGTTATGGTTTTGGTAAGGAGAAATATCAGTCCTACGCCACACAGCGATACCATTGTCAGCGCCGGGCTTAAACACAACATCATAACAAAGATTCCCACAACGGTAAACCCATATGTCATAAGCAGGGTCAGTGAATTGGAAATCGTCGTACTGATATTGTCAACATCATTTGTCAGACGGCTCATCAGCTCACCGTGGCGGTGCAGGTCAAAAAAGGACAGCGGAAGGGTCTTGATCCAGCCAAACAAAGTTCTCCGTATATGATGTATCACACGCTGCCCGATGGACGCCATGAAAAAAGCCTGCAGAAACTTCACCAGCCAGTCACTAAGATACAATCCCGTCAGCAAAACCAGAATCCATAGAACCGTATCGCCGTCACTGACTGCGGTCACCGCCCTTCCCGTCACAAAGGGCGAAAGAATAGAGGCGCCGGAAGCAAAGGCAGACAACACAAGAATCCACCCAAGCCCTTTTCTCTGCCCCTTTGTCAGTTTCCAGAGACGGATCAGCGTCCCCTTCATATTTTTAGGCTTCACCACCACTCCGCCACGGCCAGGGCGGGATATTCCGCCTGGATTAGCCGGAGGCACCCCTCCACTTCTTTCAGCCATGGGATCCACCTCCGATCTGGGAATGATAAATCTTCTGATACATAGAGCAGGAATCCATCAGTTCTTCATGGGTTCCCCACCCCACCATGCAGCCATTATCCAGGCACAAAATGCGGTCCGTGCCCATAACCGTAGAAATCCGCTGGCTGACCAGCAGCACCGTCATGCTGCCCGCCATATCCCGAAGCCCTTTTAGTACATCGGATTCTGTCTGTGCATCTAACGCACTGGTGCAGTCATCTAAAATCAGGATCCGCGGTCTGCGGACCAGCGCGCGCGCCAGAGAGAGCCTCTGTTTTTGACCGCCGGAAAGGTTCACCCCGCCCTGACCGAGCAGCGTATCATACCCCTGCCCACTCTGCTGGATAAAAGCGTGGGCACAGGCTGTTTCCGCCGCCGTCCGCAGCTCATCTTCCCCGGCTTCGTCACGTCCCCAGCGCAGATTATCCCGGATCGTACCGGAAAAAAGCAGCGCCTTCTGGGGCACGACAGCTACTGCCTCCCTCAGTCTTTTTGTGTCAATCTGTGTCACATCGCATCCATCTATCCATATTTTCCCAGACAAGGCATCGTAAAACCGGGGCACCAGATTGACGAGAGTCGTCTTTCCAGATCCGGTGGAACCAATAATCCCAATGGTCTCACCGGAATGAATATGTATGTCAATGTCATGGAGGGATTCCTTCCCCGCTCCCGCATAAGCAAAGGATACATGGTCAAAATGGATATCACCTGTGATGTCTGGCAAAAGGGGGTTCACTGGCTGTTTCTGTGCCGGCCGTTCCTCCAGCACCTCCTGGATCCTTGCCGAAGAAGCGGTTGCCCTGACCGCTGTATTCAGCGTATTGGAAATCATCGTTACAGAAAACAGCACCTGTGTCATATAATTGACGGAAGCCATAAGTCTGCCGATCTCTCCGCTCTGTTCGTTCCCGGAGATCCATAGCAAAAGAACAATGCCAAAATTCACCGTCAGATTGATAAAGGGCGAAAACACCGCCATCGTCCGGAGTGCAGCGGTATTGGCACGGGCCAGCTCCAGTGAGGCTCCTTCAAATTTCTCCGTCTCCTCTTCCTCCGCACGGAATGCCTTTACCACACGGACAGAGGAAAGAAATTCCCTTGCCACCCCATTTAACCGGTCTAGTCTTTTCTGCACTATCCCAAACCGGGGATAGCCCATCCGCATATTTCCCCAGACCAGAACAGAGGTGATCAGAAGGATCCCCGCCATAACCGGCGCCTGTCCCGGCGTCTGGACCATGATCAGTATAATGGCGCCAATACCAATGATCGGCGCCTTTACCATGATCCGCATGATGCCGTTGATAAACTCCTGGATCTGCGCCACATCATTAGTAATACGGGTAATAATGGAAGCAGGGCGCAGACGGTCAATGTTTTCCATGGAAAGCTGCTGCACATTGTGGTACATATCATGACGCAGCTCCCTGCCGATGGTCTGAGAGACAAAGCTGGCAAAACGATTTCGTATGACAGCGCAGACAGCCCCTGCCAGGGCGATCCCCAGCATGGCTGTCCCCAATCGAAGAATCTGGTTTATGTCGGCATTTTTGATCCCCTGATCCACAATAACAGACATGAACGCAGGCTGAAGAAGATCTGCTGCCGCTTCCAGCGTCAGAAATAAGGTGGAAAGAAGAAAGGTACCAAGATGCTTTCTGATATAACTTAAAATCAGTTTCATTTTTTGCTCCTAAATCCATAAATTGATACTTTAAGCATTTTACCACAGCAAAATAGCTTTTTCAATATCTACTGGCTAAGCGGAGTGTTAAATCAGTTTTTTCTGTACCCACAAACATACAAAACAGATAATCAGCGATTGTCCGTCACCTTGCCGGCATCTGGAATCCTTCAAGGGCCTTATTTAAATAATCGTTAAAGGGTTTCATGATCCTGAAAATCTCTGCCGCCTTTGCAGGAAATACATTTGCATCGATGAATTCTTCATCCTTTAGCGGATATTCCAGATACCAACTCTTAAATTTCAGGTATTCCGCCTGGGGATGTTCTTTCTCATATCCTTTCGGAACATTCTTTAATGCTGTTCCCTGTACAGTGAAATATTTTTCAAAGGCTGGCTCATGTATAATTTTTTCCCATTCTTCACCATTCTGAACAATATAGTCCCGTACCATGGTTGTTGCATCTTTAAACATATGTGCAAACAAGCCGCCGCCTAAAAAGGACTGACCGCCGGGCTTTATCATAAGATAATATCCCACAGGGACAGGCAGCTTGCCCTTAGAAGAAATATGGGCGCGGAATGCGGGATTATAAGGCGATTTATCATGGCTGAAACGGGTATCCCTTACAATCTTAAACGTAAGATCCTTCGGATTATTATGTAAAATACTGCTGTCAAATTTTCCAATCTCCAGTATCAATGCCTGCACTAATTCTTCAAATTCAGCATTTGCTTTTTTATAGTCATCCTTATTCGCATGATACCATTCGCGGTTGTTATTCATGCTCAATGCCGATAAATAATCAATAATTAACTGTGTATTCATATTCTGTCATCTCCTTTATGAGTTCTGGATAATGGAAAGCTGCGTGGACTCTAAAAATTCCTGTATCAGGTGTTTCGTGCGTTCGGGAGACTGGTAGGGCTTGCAAAAAGAAAAATCCTGTGATAAATCGTCAATATCTTCCATAGCGTTTTTCACATCCATCATGGTTTGAATGGAAATTTCCGTTGCTGTCGTATAGTCCAGCTGCGACGGGTTTATTCTATGATTTTGTATTGCATAATTCACTCTTTCTTTACATTTACATCTGCCGCTGCCATATTCCCCACAATACTGTCCAAGAAAGTCTGCCATTTTTTTGCGTATTCGGGAAAGCCTCTGGCGATACGCCTCTGGAGTCATTTCCAAAATCTCCCCCGCAATCCGGCTGTCCAGCTTAAACATAGTACCTAATATGAAAATACACCTGCTTTCCATGTCAAGGCATTGCAGCATAACATTGGTACAGGACATTTTCAATTCTTCTGCCAATATATCCTTTTCTACATCCTGGGTTAGATCTGGCACATCCTGTATTTTTCCGTTTTCTATGTCATCACCATAATATTCAAAACTTAATGGACAGCGGGCGAACATATGCTTTTTATAATTTTTCAGATGATTCGCTGCAATGCTGAATACCCATGTTGTAAATGAGCTGTCACCCCGGAAAGACGACAGATGCGTAATCATTTTCAATAAGATATCCTGCGTGGCATCTTCCGCATCCGCAAATGTGCCAAGCATCCGCAGAGATAGATTGAATACCATATCCTGCACGCCAGTAATAAGCGTTTCAAGAGCTTTTTTATCTCCTGCTGTGGCTTTATCGACAAAAGCCTGTAATTCTTCCTTCTTTTTTTCATTCATAAATTTTACCTCCTTACTTAATTAGACATTGTTCCCTCGTCTTTGTGACAAAATTTTTGAAAAATATGCTTCTTCCGATGGTCTGGGGGCTAAATGGAATTATGTATGCCCAACCGATCGCTAATGTACTTTCCGAAATATAATGGTATTCATGACGATACCATTTCATAGGGAATTAGATGAAATGCAGAGACATACTGCTGCAATAAGCACAGACAAAAACAGAGCCGACAAGTTGTGATTTCAAAATATCTCAAGTTCATCGGCTCTGTGCTCTGTTTAATTACTGTAAATCCACAAGTTTTGATCATCCATTTGATTTTTCCCTCTGCAAATCATATCCTCTCATCCGTGATTATATGTTCAATTCCGCAATGCTCTGTACTAAGATATTCTTTCATAAAACTTGGAAATGCTTTGTATTTGTCCAAATCTTTTATTGGTATCCAGTGCATTTCTTCTTTTGCCCCACATGAGTAGCTGTTGCTATGAAGTTCCTGTGTCCCTCTTGGCTTCATTAAATAGTAAAAGCAGATTTCATGGCAATTTAGCCCTTTCAGCATCCCGTTGCTCTCATCAAAGAAGTTTTCATGAATAACAGCCAAACGGTCTATTTCATAGTGTATGCCCGTTTCTTCAAAAACCTCCCGCAATACCGCTTGCTCAGCCGTTTCTCCCATATGGACGCCGCCACCAACGGAATATAAAAAATTTTCATTTTTATTACCAACAAAAAGAACACATTCATTTTCTATGATAATTGCTGCTGCTCGATACCTGAACCAATTATTTTCTTTTGTAAACCCGCAATCAAACATATTATTTTTCTCCTTCATTATTTAAATCTGATTTCCTTCTCCCGCAATACTGCTTTGTGATAAAACGCCTTTCCAACGTTTCTGACCGTTATACTGCTAACTGCTGAAGTAACCGCAATCTCTCTTTTTATTTCTTTCACTGATCTGTCAAAACAGCATGATATCTTTCAGATCTCTTTAAGTAACTCCTGCAGCAATTTCATTTCACCTTGTGTTAATGTTACACCTTTACCGTATTTTGTATGGTCTTGTGTCCATGATCTTATATCATATACAGGCTCTCTATCATCCCAGCTTATAAAATTCAATTCTTTTGTCCATCCATTATTTTCAGCAGATATATTATGCCCCATAATCTTCCGGCACACCAGCTGAAAGACTTTCTCATACCGCTCCTCCATAACTGCCAGATAAAATTTCTTTTGTATATCAGTTGGCCCAGGAATCATTTTTTCTATCTCTGGCAATGCCCCTGCCATTGCGGTGTGATATTTCTTACCACCTCATTACAGCCCTTATATTCCAAGCTCTCTATCAGATGGTGTGGGTTCATCCTGTCTCCACTCAATTCAAAAATACATCTTCTCGCTGAAAATCATACATCGGCAATCCTAAATATCTTTTTACCTCTGCAATATATGCGGTATGTACTTTGAATCTGTTTTTCCTTCTATGTACTCTTTAATCATCTTGTAGGTAACTCGCTTTTTAGGCTTGTACACTTCGTCTCTCTTAGCGATATTATCAAGCGGCAATTTGCCCTCACCCTCGCCAGACTCCACTTTTACGTTAATTACGCTGTCAGTTTTTTTGTGGGAAAGGATTACAACCTTCTTCACATGAGTATCGAATTAAAGCATATCCCCACAAAACTACAAAGTATGGGCAATATTTATACAATACTAATATCGCTCGTGCATCTTTTTTCCCACAAATACTGCTTGCTACCTCAATCTTCTTTTCATCAATTTTCTTCGCATCTCATCAAGTCTTAATATTCGCTTATGTTCCCATTCCGTCTCAATTGTCTTTGAATTGACAAATGCAATAATTTTGTCTATCTCCTCATTTTCCTTAAACATTTCTGATAATCGTTCTATATCATTTTTATTAATTTTGCGATAAGGGATAGCTAGTCTTTTAAACTCACTTGGTGTTAATTCTAAAACCCCTCCAGCATAATACCGCCCATAAAATTCACATTGAGTTAATGTCAGTGAATTATAAAAGCAAAATGCCATACTCTCTTTATCATATGCCGAATTTAGTCTCATATTATAAGCAATATCTGTTGTATAAAGATTTGCTTCATTTACACATATTCTCGGCACTCTATGATACCTTTTAAAGAAAAAAAGATCACCATTTCGTACAATTGGCACCCCATACCATGGCTTTCTATTTCTACATTTATATCTATTTTTTAATTTTATTTTAGACGCATTTTCTTTTTCTCCGATTGCTGTCAAATATTCCTTCAAAGACTCCGAAAAAAGTTTTTTATCGACATTCAACAGATTTAATAAATAAATGCGGTTCCCCTTTTCTCCTATCTTTTGAACTATATCTTGAGTTAATATAAACTGACCGTTCAATATATTACTTTTAGGGATTGTTGGCAAGATGAACTCTTGGCACTCTAGTTGTTCTACCTGCTCCTTCGTTAAAATAAATTCACTATTTGCTCCTGTTACAATCCCGGGAGAAGCATCGCATATCTCGAAAACTTTTTTATATTTTAAATCAATTAGATTCAGTAAATCAATATCTACATCTGATAAAATGGCATTTGTCCATTTTTTTAATGGTTTGTTTCTTGCGATTTTGGAACAATAATACGGAACATCTGAATCCAACTTAGCATACATCTTAAAATTAATGTATGGTTGGTTCTTAAATTCATTCGTCAAATAAACCAGACAAGATTCTTGCTCAATCTCTGGAAACATCCTTTCTTTAAAAGTCAGAATATGAATTGTATCAAAATGCTCTTCTAAAAATAATCGAATCTTTTCTGCATATTGAACCTGAAGAAACTCCATTGGAAGTACAAAAAAAATAGTTCCATCTCTTTCCAAACAAGATACCGCCGCCAGCACAAAAGCAACCCAAATATTTTGCATTAAAGAACTAGGTAAGCGAAACTTTTCACAGATTTCTTTTGCCTTTTCTTTTGAGTTATCTTCCATATTTTTAATATTAATATATGGTGGATTTCCGATAATCAATTGATACTTTTCATTAGTTTTCTCTGAAAAGCTCAAAAAGTCATCTGCAACTATCTTTACTTGCTCCGAGTATCTATTATTTTTTAATCGCCTTACCTTCTCTTCTATTAACTCTACGGCTACAAAACTTTCAATATTTTTTTCTTTTTCAAATTCATCTACAAATCTCCCGTCACCCACCGATGGTTCTAACACACTTCTAAATATTTTATGCTCTCTTACCAAATATTCTTTCATAAACCGAACCGTCCTAAACGGTGTATAGTAAGAGCCTGATAACTTATCTTCTAGCTTTTTCATAATAACGACCTATCTGTAACTGCTATACGATTTCTTTTCTTCAATAAAATACTGAGGCTTTCACCCAGCTTATGTTTACGCTTTTCATCTTTTTCAGCTTGGTACTTGCCCTCAAGTTGTA
>CAMXSH010000045.1 GCA_947246475.1 uncultured Roseburia sp. | reverse complement strand
AAGAAAGAGCAGGAGAGCACCAAATCCAGGTTTGAAGAGGTGGAACATACGATCAAGGAATACGATGGGCTCCTGGAGCAGAAAAAGGAGAAGTGCAACAGAGACCGTCTTGCCCTTGCCAGTATTGAGGGAGAGATCCGCATCGCGAAGGAAAAGATTTCTTCTCTATCTCATGGAAAAGAATACTATACAGACCGCATGAACAGCATCCAGGCCTCTGTGGATGAGGTTACGAAGGAAAAAGAGGGATATCTGGAAAGCCAGAAGGAATATACCGGGACGCTGGCGCAGATGCAGTCGGAAGAAGAGGAGCTTCTTAAAGAGACAGAACGGATTGGCGAAAAGATTGGGGAGATGGAGAAAACCATCGCCGAGCAGAATGATATCATACTGTCTTCTATGAATCAGACTTCGGAGATCCATATCGAGCATCAGAAGATTGAGTCTATGATGGAGCAGAACTCCATCCGTAAGGCAGAGCTGAACCAGAGGATTCTGTCCAACAAAAGCCAGGTATCTACTGCCATTGAACAAATGCAGCAGGAAGAAGCCGCGCTGGAAGAGATCCGCCAGTCCCTGGACGCGGAATATGTAAAGAGAAAAGAGTTTTTAAAGAAGGCAGAAGAATGCCGGACTGAGGTCAGAGACCTGCAGCATGAACTACATGACAGTCAGAGGGATTATCATATGAAATCTTCCCGCCTTGCCACGCTGAAAAACATTACGGAGCGCTACGATGGCTATGGACAGAGCATCCGCCGGGTGATGGAGCAAAAGCAGGAGAATTCTGGTATCGTTGGCGTTGTGGCGGACATCATACAGGTGGATAAAAAATATGAAACGGCGGTGGAAACCGCTCTGGGGGGAAGTATCCAGAACATTGTCACAGAGGATGAACGGACTGCCAAAGATATGATCACCTTCCTGAAAAAGCACCGTTATGGACGGGCTACTTTTCTTCCGCTGACTACGGTATCTGCTGCGGCGGGACGCATCAAGCCAGAGGTGCTCTCGGAACAGGGTGTGATCGGCTGTGTGTCGGAGCTGGTAAAGAAAGAACATCGGTTTGACGGTCTGGTACAGTATCTGTTGGGCCGGTTTGTCCTGGTAGATACCATTGACCACGCCATGGCGCTGGGAAGAAAATTCAAGCATACCCTGCGTATCGTAACGCTGGAGGGCGAGCTTCTGAATCCGGGAGGATCCATGTCTGGAGGAGCTTATAAGAACAGCAATAATCTTCTGGGAAGGCGCCGGGAGATGGAAAAACTGGAAGAGGAGATCCAGAAGATCGAAAAATCCATGGACAAGCTTCGGGATAAGAGGAAACGTCTGGAGGAAGACGCCAGCAAGGCGGAGCAGAGGGCGAAAGAAAAGGATTCTGTGATCAAGGAGCTGGGTCTTCGTGAGAATACGGCGAACATCAAATATGAGCAGGCAGTAGCGGTGAAGGAGCAGAAAGAGACAGAATTCAATGCCATCGTCAACGATGGCAGGGAACTGGAGAGCCAGAGAAACATTTTGACGGAAACCCTGTCCCGCATTGACTCCCAGCTGGATGAGAGCCAGAGGAAAAACGATATTGCAAAAGAAATCCAGGAGCAGACCACAGAGGAACTGGAAGAGACAGCGGAAACCCTTTCAAAATCCCAGGCAAGGCTGGCAGAGCTCAAGCTGGATATCTCTTCTTTTACCCAGAAGAACAGCTTTCTTCTCGAAAATCTGGAAAAGACAGAGAACAGACTGAAAGAATTAGAAAAAGAATACCAGACCCTTGTGGAGGAACAGAACAGTTCAGATACCCAGGTAGACCAGATGAACCAGTCTATCGAAGAGTTTGAGGGGCGGACCGTGGCGTGCAAAGAGGAGATCACTGCACTGGAACAGGAGATTGAAGACTACACGAAGAAAAAAGAAGAACTGATGGTTTCCCAGAAAGATTTCTTTGATAAGAGAAATGAGATGATGGAGCACATTGGTGAACTGGATAAAGAATGCTTCCGGCTGGGGGCGCGGAAGGAAAAGCTGGAGGAACAGCTGGAAAACCGCATCAACTATATGTGGAACGAGTATGAGATCACCTACCACAATGCCAAAGAGATGGCAGGAGAATCGGAATATACTTATGCGAGGATTAAAAATCTGGTGGGTGAGACGAAAAACAGCATCCGCGGACTGGGGGACGTCAATGTCAATGCCATTGAGGACTACAAAAGTGTCAGTGAGCGCTATGAACTGCTGAAAACCCAGCACGACGATCTGATCGAGTCCGAGGAGGCGTTGAAACAGATTATTGCCGATCTGGATGAGGAGATGCGGGGGCAGTTCAACGAGAAGTTCAGCTTGATCAAGTCTCAGTTTGACCGGGTATTCCGGGAATTGTTTGGCGGTGGAAAGGGAACCCTGGAACTGGTGGAGGACGAGGATGTGTTGGAAGCTGGTATTCGGATCATCGCCCAGCCGCCAGGAAAGAAGCTGCAGAATATGATGCAGCTCTCCGGTGGTGAGAAGGCGCTGACGGCGATCGCCCTGCTATTTGCCATCCAGAACCTGAAGCCATCCCCCTTCTGCCTGTTGGATGAGATCGAGGCGGCGCTGGATGACTCCAATGTAAAGAGGTATGCAAAGTATTTACATAAACTAACGAAGAACACGCAGTTTATCGTGATCACCCACCGGCAGGGGACGATGTCGGCGGCAGATGCCCTCTATGGTATCACGATGCAGGAAAAGGGTGTGTCAACTCTTGTTTCTGTCAAGCTGATCGAGGAACAGTTGAAAAATGAGCAGAAGGCGGCTGCACAATAGCTGCGGGATCCAGCAGAATGAAGAGAGAAAGAAGGAAGACAATGGCTAATTTTTTCAGTAAATTAAAGAGCGGCCTGAGCAAGACGAGAGATAGTTTTGTGTCGGGCATCGATTCAATATTTTCCGGTTTTTCCGAGATCGATGAAGATTTTTATGAAGAGCTGGAGGAGCAGCTGATCATGGCGGATATCGGCATGGATACTTCCATGAAGATCATCGAGGAGCTCCAGGAAAAGGTCAAGGAACAGAAGATCAAAGAGGCAGCGGCATGCCGTACCCTGCTGATGGACACCATCAAAGAGCAGATGAAGGTACATGAGGATGCTTATGAGTTTGAAAAAAAGAAATCCGTAGTGCTGTTTATCGGCGTCAACGGCGTGGGAAAGACTACAAGTGTAGGAAAACTGGCAGGGCAGATGAAAAAAGATGGAAAAAAAGTGCTTCTGGCGGCGGCAGATACATTCCGCGCCGGCGCCATCGACCAGTTGAAGGAGTGGTCCGGCCGCGCCGGTGTGGATATCATAGCCGGCCAGGAGGGGGCAGACCCGGCGGCCATCGTATTTGACGCGGTGGCGGCAGCAAAGGCGAGAAATACAGATATACTTTTATGTGACACCGCAGGACGTCTTCATAATAAAAAGAATCTAATGGCAGAGCTGCACAAGATTTATAAGATCATCGAAAATGAGTACAGCGACGCCCATCTGGAGACCTTTATCGTGGTGGATGGAACCACCGGACAGAATGCCCTTGTCCAGGCGAAGCAGTTCAGTGAGGTGGCAGATATCACAGGGGTTGTCCTTACCAAGCTGGACGGAACGGCAAAGGGCGGCATCGCTATTGCCATCCAGTCCGAACTGAACATTCCGGTAAAATATATCGGCATCGGGGAAAAGATCGATGATCTGCAGAGATTTGACGCCGATGAGTTTGTGGACGCGCTATTTGATGTTGCAGAACAATAGAAATCGTGGTAAAATGAGTGCCGACATAAAAAATGAGAAGAAAGGCAGATGACAATTCATGATGACACTGGATAAATTTGAAGAGGCCAGCGAGAGGGTCAAGGAGGTTATACTTCCCACGAACCTGATCTACAGCGAATACTATAGCGCCCAGACCGGGGCGAAAGTTTATTTCAAGCCGGAGAATATGCAGTATACGGGGGCTTATAAAGTAAGAGGTGCCTACTATAAGATCAGCACCCTGTCTGATGAGGAGAGGGAGAAGGGACTGATCACCGCATCTGCCGGAAATCATGCCCAGGGTGTGGCATATGCGGCGAAGCTTTTCGGAGTAAAAGCCGTGATCGTCATGCCCACAACCACACCACTTATAAAAGTAAACCGTACGAAAAGTTACGGTGCTGAAGTGGTGTTACATGGTAATGTATATGACGATGCCTGCAGCCATGCACTGAAGCTGGCGGAAGAACAGGGATATACCTTTGTCCATCCCTTTGATGATGAGGTGGTTGCTACCGGACAGGGTTCCATTGCTATGGAGATCTTTAAGGAGCTTCCCACTGTAGATATCATCCTGGTTCCCGTCGGGGGCGGAGGACTTGCCTGCGGCGTATCCACTCTGGCTAAGCTGCTCAATCCGAACATCAAAGTGATCGGCGTGGAGCCGGCGGGGGCAAGCTGTATGCAGGAGTCTTTAAGACAGGGGAAAGTTGTGTCTCTGCCGGGAGTGAATACCATTGCCGATGGTACCGCGGTGAAGACGCCGGGATCCAATATTTTCCCCTACATACAGAAAAATCTGGATGATGTCATTACGGTAGACGACCATGACCTGATCGTGAATTTCCTTGATATGATGGAAAACCATAAAATGGTGGTGGAAAACTCCGGGCTTTTGACAGTGGCGGCATTGAAGAAAATGCACATCCAGGGTAAGAAGGTCGTGTCCATCCTCAGCGGAGGTAACATGGATGTCATCACCATTTCTTCTGTGGTACAGCACGGTTTGATCCAGAGAGGAAGGGTGTTCACCGTGTCCGTAGAGCTTCCGGACCGTCCCGGTGAGCTGCTTCATGTGGCGGATGTGATCGCTAAAGCACGGGGAAATGTCATTCGGCTGGAGCATAACCAGTTTATCAGCATCAACCGCAATGCCGCAGTGGAGCTGACAATCACCATGGAGGCCTTTGGTCACGAGCATAAGGACCAGATTATAAAAGCGCTGGAAGATGCCGGATATGCACCGAAGAGTCAGCAGCCGACGGCGATCTATCACTAGAACAGGAAGGAAATGGCAAAATGGAATACGAACAGAATTTGTTGTTTACTCCAGAGGGAGTCAGGGATATATATGGTGTGGAATGTGAGAAAAGGGAATGGGTGGAGGCCGAGATTCATAAGATCATGAAACTCTACGGATTTCAGGATATCCTCACCCCTACTTTTGAGTTTTTTGATATCTTCAACCAGGAGCGGGGGACTGTAGAATCAAAGGAAATGTTTAAATTCTTTGACCAGTATAATAATACTCTGGCGCTGCGTCCGGATATCACGCCATCCATCGCCAGGTGTGTGGCAAAATATTATTCGGAAGAAGAGATGCCCATCCGTCTTTCCTATTCGGGAAATACCTTTATCCATCGGCGGGGGTACCAGGGAAAGCTCTCGGAGATTGCCCAGATTGGCGCTGAGCTTATGAATGATTCCAGTTCCGATGCGGATGCTGAGATGATCGCCATGACAGTAGAATGTCTTGCCAGGTCTGGCTTGAAGGAGTTTAAGATCGATGTGGGGCATGCGGGATTTATCCGTGGCCTAATGGAAGAGTCGGGATTTTCTACCGAAGAGATTCAGGAATATAAGCGTCTTATCGCCAATAAGAACAGTTTTGGCGTGGAGGAGATGATCGAGGAAAAAGATCTTTCTTCCCGTTTAAAAGAGCTGCTGATACGGCTTCCGGATCTGTTTGGTGCGGAAGAGACACTGGCCTATGCCAGAGAGAGGGTAAGCCACCCGCTGGCGCTGGAGGCATTGCAGCGTCTGGAGACCGTCCAGGAGATTCTGGGAATCTATGGACTGGAGGAGAGTGTGACTTTTGATCTGGGAATGCTCAGTCATTATGATTATTATACAGGTATTATTTTTAAAGCATATACATATGGGACTGGAGAGGCGATCGTCACCGGTGGGCGCTATGACAGGCTGATCCAGCAGTTTGGCAAGAAGTCGCCGGCGGTAGGGCTTGCCATCGTTTTAGACCAGCTTATGAATGCTCTCGCCAGCCAGCAGGCGGAGATTCCCACAGAGACGAATGGCATCCTGATCCTGTACCGTTCCGCCAGCCGCAAAGAGGCGGTTCATCTGGGGAACCGTTACCGGAGTGAGGGACGACGGGTGATGCTGATGCGCAGGGATGCCCAGACGGAGCTGGATGTATACCGCGGTTATGCGTCAGAGAATCAGATTTCCAGCATTGTCTATGTGGAAGACGACCAGACAACAACGATCGATTTATGATAGATTCAGGATGGAGGAAGGTATGAAATATTTAACGATTGCACTGGCAAAGGGAAGACTTGCCAAGCAGACACTGGCATTACTGGAGCAGACGGGCATCACCTGTGAGGAGATGAAGGATAAGGATACGAGAAAACTGATCTTTGTCAATGAAGAGCTGGGATTGAAATTTTTCCTTTCCAAGACTTCTGATGTGCCTACATATGTAGAATATGGCGCAGCAGATATCGGAGTGGTGGGAAGCGATACCATTCTGGAAGAGGGGCGTAAGATTCTGGAGGTCCTGGATCTGGGACTTGGAAAATGCCGCATGTGCGTGGCAGGTCCGGCTTCTGCCAGAGAACTTCTGCAGAAAAATGAGATTATCCGGGTGGCTTCCAAATATCCGAAGATTGCCAAGGATTATTTTTACAATAAAAAACATCAGACTGTGGAGATCGTGAAACTGAATGGTTCTGTGGAACTGGCGCCTATTGTTGGACTCTCCGAGGTGATCGTAGATATCGTAGAGACTGGTTCTACACTGAAGGAAAACGGTCTGGAAGTATTGGAGGAGATTTGCCCGCTGTCGGCGAGAGTGGTTGTCAATGAGGCGAGCATGAAGATGCAGCGGGAGAGGATCACAAAGATCGTGAAAGACTTAAAGCAGGCGTTGAACGAATAGAAAGGAGGGGGCGATGATGAGACGGATCAGACTGGACGAAGCATCGATGGAAAATATTCTGGAAAGTCTGCTGAAACGCAGTCCGAATCAGTATGACAGCTATCAGGATAAGGTAAATGAGATTTTGAACGAGGTAAAGGAAAAGGGAGATGAAGCCCTGTTCCATTATACAAAGAAATTTGATAAAGCAGAGATCACACCGGACAATATCCGTGTGACGGGAGAAGAGATCCAGGAGGCATACGCACAGGTAGATGCATCCCTGGTAGAGGTCATGAAAAAATCTCTGGCAAATATTCAGGATTTTCATAAAAAACAACTCCGTAACAGCTGGATCGAGACGAGAGAGGATGGCGTAGTCCTGGGACAGCGCATCACGCCCCTAGAAAGCGTTGGTGTATATGTGCCAGGAGGAAAAGCGGCATATCCATCCAGCGTGCTTATGAATATCATTCCTGCCCAGGTGGCGGGAGTGGAGCGTATCGTTATGGTGACGCCCCCAGGAGCAGATGGAAAAGTAAATCCTGCCACTCTGGTAGCGGCAGACTTGGCAGGAGCCACAGAGGTATACAAAGTGGGAGGGGCTCAGGCAGTGGCTGCCCTTGCCTATGGCACCGCCTCCATCAAAAAAGTGGTAAAGATCTGCGGACCGGGAAATATATTCGTGGCGCTGGCGAAAAAAAGCGTATATGGACACGTGAGCATTGATTCCATCGCAGGTCCCAGTGAGATCCTTGTGCTGGCAGACGAGACAGCGAATCCCCGTTATGTGGCGGCGGATCTTTTGTCCCAGGCAGAACATGACGAACTGGCTTCTGCCATCCTGGTGACCACCAGTGAAGAGCTGGCAGTGAAGGTGGAAGAAGAGATTCAGGAATTTTTGAAGACCTTGAGCCGGGCGGATATTATCCGGAAGTCACTGGAGAATTACGGATATCTTCTGGTGGCGGATTCCATGTCTGACGCCATACGGGCGGCAAATGAAATCGCTTCCGAGCATCTTGAGATTCTGACGAAAAATCCTTTTGATACCATGACAAGAATAAAAAATGCAGGGGCGATCTTCCTTGGAGAATACAGCAGTGAACCGCTGGGGGACTATTTTGCGGGACCGAACCATGTACTTCCCACCAATGGCACCGCCAAATTTTTCTCACCGCTGAATGTGGATGATTTTATCAAGAAATCCAGTCTGATCTCCTATTCCAGAGATGCGTTGGAGCCAATCCATAAGGACATCATCCAGTTTGCCAAGGCGGAGCAGCTGACAGCGCATGCCAATTCCATTGCTGTACGCTTTGAGGATTGATGGAGATCGCCCATCAAATGTCTAGCTTGATGGGGCTTATCTTAAGACATAAGAAAATTAAGGGCGCCGACAGGATTTTCGGTGCCCTTTTCCAATAGGCAGATCAATCCCCGGATCGTCTCCGCCGTCTCTTCTTCGGTAGAAGGGACAATGGTGTTATCCAGTTTAACCGTTAAGATGATCAATACGATCTCAGCCAGGGCGGCGGGATGGTCAAAAGTGATATCTCCGGACTCTATGCCCTGCTGAATGATGGACGTCAGCACCGGTTTTAATTCCGTCACCATATAGTTCAGATATTTTTGGTGAAGGAACGCCCACTCCGTACCGGTTTCCAGCGCAGAGACCGAGGCATCCTGGCGGATAAATTCTGCCGAAGAGCTGCGGCATGCCTGAAAAAGCATTGCCATCCGCGTGAATGGGGGAATTTCTTTCTGGGTGGCGAGGTTTTTTGCCAGCTCCAGGGGTTTTTTATAATTGCGTTCTATTAATGCATCTAAGATCTCTTCCTTCGAGGAAAAATAATAATAAATACTCCCTTTTCCAATACCGGCGGCCTGAGCGATCTCCCGGACCGTGATCGCCTGCATGTCCCTGCTGGTCAGTAATTCTTCCAGTGCATCTAATATTTTCTCATATTTCATAGGTTCTGGCATGGTCAATTTCCTCCGATCGTTACTGATACATCAAAGTATATCATATTTCTGAAAAAAATGTCAGCTTAATAGCGCCAGTTTTTATCCTGTTTTCCCGCTGGGCGGAAAAATTTTCCTAAATCTTTCAAAATGAGTTGACCGCTGGTCGAAAAAGTGTTATTGTAAATTTATAAAAGACTTGACCGCTGGTCGAAAAAGAAAGGAAAATGAAGAAAAATGACCTATGCAGATTTTTTTGCTCTGGTAAAAGAGCAGTTTATGGGAGCCGATGTCAGTGATGTCACAGAACATTTAGCTTATCAGTTCAATATCACGGGTGAGGCGGAAGGAATTTTTTATGTTGAGGTAAAAGAGGGGAAGCTTTATGTAGAACCCTATGAATATTTTGACCGGGACGCTATGTTTACAGCTTCCGCAGAAACGCTTATGAAGATCGCAGAAGGAAAGCTGGATCCGGTGCTGGCATTTACCCTGCAGAAATTAAAAGTAGAAGGGAATATTGATAAGGCGCTTAAATTAAAAGATCTGATTAACAGCAAACGCTGATCCTGGAGGTGAAGGATGATAGGTATTGGAAGGGGAATCCTGGCAGCGCTTGGGGGGCTTGCGATCGCAGAGCTGGTGGGATCTGTCTATATGTACCGGCGGACGATGATACGCTGTCCAGGAAAAGCAAATAATGAGAGGACTATCAAAATGTCGGGAACCGACTGGAATCGCTATATGCCGATGATCGAAGAGCGGAAGGAGCGGTTTCTGGCCCATAGCAGGGAAGATGTATATCTGGATTCAGAAGATGGCCTGAGGCTTCATGCTACTTATTTTCCCGAGGGGGATCAGAAGAAAGTGGTGATTTGTTTTCACGGCTACACCAGCCAGGGAATGAAGGATTATGTTGCCCTGTCGGATTTTTATCTGAAACGGGGGTTCAGCATGCTTCTGGTGGATGCCAGAGCCCACGGTGACAGTGAGGGCAGGTACATAGGATTTGGATGTCTGGACCGGCGGGACGCCTTATTATGGATTCAGTGGGCGTTAGACCACTGTGGCAGGGATACGGATATACTGCTCCACGGAATCTCTATGGGAGGGGCGACAGTACTTATGTGCACTGGTCTGGAACTGCCGGAACAGGTGAGAGGCGTGGTGTCAGACTGTGCATTTACCTCACCCAGGGAGGTATTTACCCATGTGCTGCGTTCCATGTACCATATGCCGGCATTCCCGATGATGGAGATTTCCGACTGGCTCAACCGTCGGCTGGCGGGATACGGGCTGGATGAGTGCAATGCGGCAAGAGAGGTGAAAAAGGCAAAGATCCCGGCTCTGCTCATCCATGGCACAGGGGATGGATTTGTTCCCAGCTGGATGTGCGACAGGATCTTTGAAAATTATGGGGCGGCGAAAAGAAAGCTGGTCATCGAAGGGGCAGCCCATGCTGAAAGTTATTTTAAGGAAATGAAGCAATATGAGAGTGCACTGGATGAGTGGCTGGAACAGGAATGGAGGAGAGTATGAGAAAGACGAGAAAAGGGTATCCGGTATATCCGCTGACTGTGGCGCAGAAATTCCATTTTTATTATATGGATTTCTGTCCCAAAAAGGAAGTTCTAAATATTGGAACCAGTCTGACCATTGGGGCAGATCTGGATTTTGACGTGCTGCGAAAGGCAATTGGGGAGGCTTATGAGCGCTGCGAGTGTCTGAAGGTTCACTTTTTTAAGGACAAGGATGGCACATGGTATCAGTATGTGTGCCAGGATGCAGTGATGGAGATTGGTACAGAAGACTTTTCTGGAAAGACCATGGAAGAAGCGGAGGCGGTGCTGCAGAGCTGGACACAGGTTCCCTTTACCAAAGAAGATGCACCCATGAGCCGTATCGTTATGATCCGGATGCCCGACGGATTTCAGGGGGTGTATTTTTTGGTGGACCACCGTATCATGGATGCCCAGTCCATGATCTGCTTTTTGAAAGATATCATAGAGATATACTGCCATAATGTGTATGAGGGGGTTGCCTATCCCAAGGAGATGGCTTCCTATATCGAACAGGTAAAGAAAGATCTCGCCTATGAGGCAGAATCAAAGGCGAAACAGAAGGACGAAGCCTTTTTCCACCAGCTGATCGAGGCTTCTGAGCCAATCTATAACGGCATCGACGGTCTGGGACGATTGGAAGCCGAGAGAAAGGCCTCTGGAAATCCGGATGCCAGGGCGGCGGTGAATGTGTCGGATTCGGTGGACTCGGCGCTGGATGTATTTCATCTGGAGGAAGAGCCTACCAGACGTCTTATGGAATTTTGTGAGACCTATCATGTATCCCTGGTCTGTCTTCTCATGATGGGGCTGCGGACTTATTTTCAGAAAATGAACCACAATGATGATGTGTCCATTACGACCACCATTGCCAGAAGAGGAACCCTCAGGGAGAAGAAGAGCGGCGGAACAAGGATTCACTCTTTTCCTTTTCGGACCATTATATCAGAGGACAGGACCTTTTTGGAGGGGATTTATGAGATCCGTGACCGCCAGAATGAGTATTTCCGCCATGCGAACTATGATCCGGTGGCATATTTTGCCCATCAGAGCAAGGTGTGGAACAAGGCGCCGGGACGGGTGTATGAACCAATGTCCCTGACCTATCAGCCGATGTCCATGCGGGATAAGGAGCTGGAAAAGATGGGAGATATCAAATATAAGACCAAATGGTATCCCAACGGCGCTACGACCCAGGCGATGTATCTGACGGTTATGCACCGCCCGGAGGACAACGGCCTGGATTTTAGTTTTGAACATCAGGTGAAGGCGGTCAGCCGTAAGCAGCTGGAATATCTGTATTATTATCTTTGCAGGATCATGTTTAAGGAATCTTACTATCGGTGAGATCATGAAACTTGTGTAATGTGCCATTAATAGAGGACTTTTGGTATGAAGGAGGAATATCATGTTTGATGAGTTGAAAGAAATAATCTGTAATTATGTGGAGGTAGAGCCGTCGGATATCCATCCGGATTCCCGGTTTATGGAAGATCTCGGATTCACCTCCTTTGATTTCGTGAGTATGATGGGTGAATTGGAAGAGCAGTATGATATTGAGATCGATTCAGCGCAGGCAGGCTCGATCCGGACGGTGCAGGAAGCAGTTGACTATTTGATGGCATTAGTAGGATAATTGTATCAGATACAGGGAGGTATACGATGAGCAATTCGACAATCTGGGAAATACTTGAAACAGCAGACAAAAAATTCGGTTTTGAAGAGGCAGTCCGTTACCGGGTGTCAAAAGATGGAATTGAGGCAAAGACCTATGCCCAGTTAAAACAGGACAGCGATCATTTTTCCTGCGTTCTGGGAGAACTGGGAGAACTGGGAAACCATATCGCCATAACGGGTACAACTTCTTATACATGGATCACCGCTTTTCTTGGTGTCACAGGAAGCGGATGTGTGGCGGTTCCCCTGGATGTCTCTCTGCCAGCGGAAGAAATGTGTGAGCTGATCCACCGGTCCGATGCCACGGTGCTGGTACTGGATGAGATCCGCAGCGATGTGGGAGCCATGGTGCGGGAACGTTGTCCGAAGATCCGTTATGTTCTTTCTATGCAGAAAGAAAAGGCAGAGGGGGGGATGGAGTCCTTCTGGGAGCTGGTGAATGCCCAGAAGGGAAGTTTAGGACACCGTCCAAAACCGGAGGATCTTTGCACCATTATGTTTACATCGGGAACCACAGGAAAGAGCAAAGGCGTTATGCTCACCCAGCGCAACATAGCAGAAAATGCCACCTGTCTGGATATGAAATTTCCAGAGCGTACAGTTATTCTTTCGGTATTACCTATCCATCATGCCTATTGTCTCAGCATGGATATCATAAAAGGAATTTCCCTGGGAAGTGTGATCTGTATCAACGACTCCCTGATGCACATGGCTAAGAATATGAAGATTTTCCAGCCGGACATGATCTTAATGGTGCCACTGATGATCGAGACACTGGCAAAAAAGCTGGAGGCGGCGGAGGGACTGCCCCCGGAGGCGGTAAAAAAACAGGTATTTGGAGAAAACCTGCATACGATCTGCAGTGGCGGCGCCTATCTGAATCCAGACTATATCGATCTGTTTGAAAGGTATGGGATCTGCATTCAGCAGGGCTATGGAATGACGGAATGTGCTCCGGTTATCAGCACCAATCTCAGCTGGAATATCCGCAAGGATTCTGTAGGACAGCTTATGCCAAACTGTGAGGCAAAGGTAGTGGAAAATGAATTGTGGATCCGGGGAAGCAGCGTGATGGCAGGATATTACAAAATGCCAAAAGAAACTGCTGAGACGTTGGAAGATGGCTGGTTAAAGACTGGGGATCTGGGATACGTGGATGAGGATGGCTTTGTATATCTCACAGGAAGAAAAAAGAACCTTATCATTACAAAAAATGGGGAAAATGTATCTCCGGAAGAGCTGGAGAATAAAATTGGTTCTTCCCATCTGGTGCAGGAGATCCTTGTCCGGGAATCCGAAGGCGTTATCGAGGCTGAGATCTTTCCGGATCAGGAATATATAGCAAGAAAACAGGTGGATGACGCAGGAAAAGAGCTGCAGAAGCTCATCGATGAATACAATGCTGAGGCGCCATCCCATAAAAGAATATACCGTCTGAAGATCCGGGACCAGGAATTTGAAAAAACTCCTTCTAAGAAAATAAAGAGGTAGTGACATTTCTTCTAAAATTTGTTAAACTATGATTAGACGCAGGGCGCCAGGATGGTGCCACCGTGCTAGCTCGACGGTGCCAATTTGAACCCTGTTTCGTTCTGCGCTAGCAGCAAAATAGCGTTGTTGCTTTCATTCGATGATGCCACCACATCACCTCATTCAAGCGCCTAGCTATTTTGCTGCTATCACAATCCGAAATCTTCGACCTCCGCTTGTGATTTTCCAATTTACAAGGAAACGGAATGAAACGTACTGGAGGTACGTTGATTGACGTTGACGCAGCAAATTGGCAAAATCACAAGTCGGAGGCAGGGTTCAAATTGGCGCCATCGAGCTAAATCAGCGTCCCAGCTTAAAACGGGGTGCTGATACTGGAAAAAATACGAATAAACCAAGGAGGAGAAATGTATGTTTCAGGTAAAGATGCCAGACACAAACAACCGCAAAGTGATCGAGCAGAAGGGGAATATTACGATTTATGAATATGAGCAGGATCTCAGTACCAATCCGGGAGCTGCGATGCAGGCATATTATTCATCCAAAATGAATATCCGCAGACGTCAGGTGATGTTTAATCTGGACGGAGAGCATGATGTAATCATTCAGGCTGGTGCGATGCAGTGGATGGCAGGAAGTGTGAGCAGCGGAACGAATGTAAAAGGGGTTGGTGATCTTGCGAAAAAGTTTGTCAGCTCAAAGGTAACAAATGAATCAACAATCAAGCCGAAGTACACCGGTAAGGGGATTCTGATGTTAGAGCCAACCTATAAATATCTGATCATTGAAGATGTGGCATCCTGGAATGGAATGGTCATTGATGACGGACTGTTTCTCGCATGTGACGCAAATACAGAGATCAAAACGGTATCCCGTAAATCATTTTCTTCTGCTATTGCCGGAGGAGAAGGACTTTTCAATTCCTGTCTGATAGGAAACGGCTTTGCAGTTCTTGAATGTAACTGTCCAAGAGAAGAACTGGTGGAAGTAGAACTTCAGGATGATGAGCTGAAGGTAGATGGCAATTTTGCTATTGCCTGGAGCCAGAGCCTTAAGTTTACGGTGGAGCGTTCCACCAAAACGCTGATCGGTTCTGCGGCAAGCGGAGAAGGTCTTGTGAATGTGTACCGGGGAACCGGAAAGGTCCTGATGGCGCCACTGTAAGCGTATATTGATGTAATATGAAAAATTGAATCGGATCTAATTGTTAAGGAACTTCTTTTTATTGTTGTATTTGATTAAAAGAGGTTCCTTTTGGTTGAGAACAAAAAGATATCCCAATGAGCCTTTTCCGGAGTTAGAAAATCCTGTGTCGTTAGTTCCTAAGAGCAGCAAGAGCACAGTAGATATCCATTGGTGTTAATAGACTTGTATAATTTGTTAGACTATTATATAATTTAATAAAAGAAAAATTGAAGCATCGCTGGTTAAAGTATATTGGTAATTATGTGTATCATGAAAGGAGACAAAGAAGTATGAGCAAGCAAAAGAAATCCGATTTTAAAAGACAGGCAGCCTTACTGCTGATCGCTGCCCTGCTTGCAGGAATTCTGCCTATACCCGGCTCATCGCCGGCCCAGGCAGCGGCAGACTATGGCGTCAGCAGCCCAAGGGTAGACAGCAGTGGCGTCGGCACCATTACCTGGGACTGCATCTGGTTTGGAAACTACTGGCAGGAGGACACCAATGGGGATGGAAGGGCTGACAAAAATGATGAAAAAACCCCCATCAAGTGGAGGGTGCTGTCTGTAGATGGAGGCGATGCTTTCCTAGTGGCGGACAAGAACCTGGACTGCCAGAAATATAATGACATATTTATCGATGTTAACTGGGAGACCTGTGGGATCCGCAACTGGCTGAACGGAGATGGGAAAGAGACAAATAAAGAAGGAAAAGGTTACAGCGGAGACAGTTTTTTAAACAATGCCTTTACGGCATCGGAGCGCCAGGCAATAAAGACTACAAGTGTAGTGAATAGCGGCAATCCAGATCATGGAACATATGGAGGAAGAAATACTGAGGATCAGGTGTATCTGCTGTCAATCGAAGAGTTAAGGAATCCGGCATATGGTTTTACCTCTATAATAGGTAGTGTAAATGCAAGGAAGGCAGTAAACACAGCTTATACTGCGGAGGGAGGAGAAGTCGGGAGCAATGGTATGAACAGTGCAGGAAGTGCGGATCATTGGTGGCTGCGGTCACCGGGCAGCCTTAGCAACAGAGCTTCCTACGTGACTAATACTGGGTATGTGCTTACGAGTGGTATCGATGTCAATGACGATCGTATCGCCGTGCGCCCGGCTTTGCATTTAGATCTGTCATTTACATCCAATTGGTCATACGCTGGTACCGTGACCTCAGATGGAAAAGAAAGTACGTCGACAGCAAAGCCGGGAACGCCAAAACCGGGACAGACACCGATGCCGCCACTGACGACAAAACCGCCATTCCCTACACCACAGAGAACAGAAGAACCAGAAAAAACACCTGTTCCCAAGGTTACATACGACCTCAAGTTAATGACAAGTGGAAACGGGGCAGTGACCTTAAAAAAATCAGATACCAAAGTAACCGCCGAAGGCAGCGCTGCCATAGATATGACGGTAGAAGGCGGCGAAGACATCCTGCTTACCTTCCAGCCGGCAGAAGGATCTGGATCCTATACCTTTACCATCGACGGGGAGGAAAAGAAGGCAGAGGGAAATACCTATTGGATTTCTGGTATCCAAAGAAACCATACGATCGTGGTAACCTTTGCAGAATCCCCCCAGCCAACGCTGGAACCGACCCCCACGCCTGCCATCACTCCGCCCCCGGTACCCACCTTGGAACCACCTAAAACGACAGAACCCTCCCAGCCTACAGAAGCACCAGTTCCATCGGTGGCTCCGGCGCCCACTGAGACCCCGGAACCAGAACCATCCCTGAAGCCAGTGTCATCTCAAACACCAGTTTCCTCCCCCGCACCAACGCCGGAAGCTTCCCTGGCGCCCTCTCCGGACAAAAATTTATCTGCTATCACGGATGGTCTGGGCGTCTCCCCGGATACAGCGGTGAAGATCCAGATGGCAGCGAAGGAACTGAATGTCTCCATGGATACGATCCTTGTGACGGAACAGAACATAAAGTCACAGAAGACCGATGGCGATATAAGGGGGGCATATTTTGCGAGGATCCAGGCACGGGCATCCCAGATCACGGAAAACAATATCAAACTGACCTGGAACCGGGTAAAGGGGGCAGACGGCTATGAAGTGTATGGGAACCACTGTAATACACGTAAATGGATCTATGAATATAAGCTGAAGAAGACCATAAGCAATGGAAATCAAAGATCTTACATTGACCGGAAGTGTAAAAAGGGAACTTATTATAAGTACATGGTGCGTGCCTATAAGATCGTTGATGAAAAGAAGGTGACTATTGCCGTCTCAAAGACGATCCATGCCATCACAAATGGCGGCAGGAACGGAAATGCAAAGTCGGTAAAGGTGAACAAGAACAAAATCACAATAAAAGCAGGAAAGACCTGGCGAATCAAAGCCAGGGAGATCAAACAGTCCAAACCACTGCGGCACCACCGGAAGGTCAGTTACGAATCCAGCCGTCCCCAGACAGCCACTGTCTCCAAAAAGGGTGTCATAAAGGCGAAGAAAAAGGGAAAATGTACGATCTTTGCCTATGCTCAGAGTGGTGTCTATAAAAAGATTCAGGTTACGGTAAAATGATATTTTAACGAAGACAATTATAAAATCCCTTGACGTACCCACCTTTTTATGCTATATTCTTAATGTTGTGATGCCATTTGGATGAATGGCAGGAAAAAATAGATGGTCCTCTGGTGCAGGTACATCGCATTAAGAACATCAAAAAATGTAGGAGGAACAACAAAAATGAACGAGATTATCAGAAAAATCGAAGCTGAGCAGATGAAAGCGGAAATTCCTGAGTTTCATGTAGGCGATACTGTAAGAGTATCTGCAAAGGTTATCGAGGGCAGCCGCGAGAGAACACAGGTATTTGAGGGCGTTGTATTGAAGAGACAGGGCGGAAGCAGCCGCGAGACATTTACTGTCCGCAAGAATTCCAATGGAATCGGCGTTGAGAAGACCTGGCCGCTTCATTCTCCGATCGTAGAGAAGATCGAGATCGTTCGCCTTGGTAAAGTAAGACGTGCAAAACTCAATTATCTGCGTGACCGTGTTGGTAAGGCAGCGAAGGTAAAAGAACTGGTTCGTTAATGCTTTAGAACGATTGACATAGTGTATGTTATAGCAGATGCCATAGCATACACTATGTTTGCTTTACGGGGAAATATATATGAATCTGAATTTTGAACAAGAGATCAAAAAAAATAATAGAAAAAAAATATTAAAAGAATGCCTGATCTGGCTGATAGAGATCATTATTGTTATCTTGGCAGCATTTCTAATCGTGAATGTGTGTTTCAGGCGGACAAGCACAATAGGCTCAGCCATGGAGCCGACTCTCTACAATGGCGAAGAAGTGATTCTGAATACAAAAGCTTATATGATCTTCCCGCCAGGACGGGAAGATGTAATTGCTTTTTATGATAAAGAGGATGCAGACAGCGACGGTGAGGAACCGTTGCTTACCTTCCGGCGCGTGATCGGACTTCCAGGAGAAAAGGTGCAGATTGCAGAGGGAAAGATTCGGATCGATGGAAAAGAATTGAAGGAAAAATATACGTATCTGCCTATTGCTTCTACCGGGATTGCGGAACAGGAGATCACTCTGGGAGAAGATGAATATTTCGTCTTATGCGATTCCAGAGTTGATACAAATGACAGCAGAAATGCTGCTTTTGGAAATATCAAGAGATCTCAGATCGTGGGGAAGGTTTCGTTTAAGTACAAACCATTTTCCAGAGTGACAGGACCGGACAGCAAAGCATACGAGACAGAAAAACCAAAGGAGAATTAAAGATTATGCATTTTCAATGGTATCCAGGTCATATGACGAAGGCAAAGCGGGCAATGCAGGAAGATATCCGGCTGATCGATGTGGTGATTGAACTGGTGGATGCCAGGATTCCTCTCAGCAGCAAAAACCCTGATATCGATACTCTTGCAAATGGAAAATCAAGAATCCTGCTTTTAAACAAGGCGGATATGGCGGATGACAGAGTGACACAGAACTGGAAAGATTATTATGAAACAAAAGGGTATTTTGCCATAGCAGTAAACTCTACCAGAAGAAATGAATTAAAGGCTGTAAATCAGCTGATCCAGAAGGCTTGTAAAGAGAAAATAGAGAGGGACCGCAAAAAAGGAATTCTCAACCGCCCGATCCGGGCAATGATCGTCGGGATTCCCAATGTGGGAAAGTCGACATTTATCAACAGTTTTGCGGGCAGAGCCTGCACGAAAACAGGCAACAGGCCAGGAGTGACGAAAGGGAAACAGTGGATACGCCTGAACAAGCAGGTAGAACTGCTGGATACGCCGGGGATTCTGTGGCCCAAATTTGAGGATCAGATGGTGGGACTTCGTCTGGCATTTATAGGTTCCATAAAAGATGAACTTTTACAGAGAGTTGATATATCCCTGGATTTTATCGATTTTATGCTGGAACGATATCCTGGGAAACTGGAAGAGTTTTATGGAAGAAAAGAAGAGGGAACCGATGTGGAAATCCTGGAGGGCATTGGAGAGATCAGAAAGTGCCTGAAAAAGGGTGAAGAAGTGGATCTGGAAAAGACAGCGGCACTTCTTCTGGATGATTTTCGTAATGCCCGGCTGGGAAGGATTTCTCTGGAGTTTCCAGAATAAGAAGGATAGATTGGAACTACGGGAGTTGAGAAAATGGATGATAAAAGAACACTGAGTGAAGAGATTGAGGAAAGTTTACGCATATGCGAGGAACTGTTGAGCCAGAATCCTGACTTTATCCCAGAAAAACCTCAATTTTTAAATGAAATAGAAGAGCCGGAAAAACCTCAATTAATAGATGATCTAGAAGAATCAGAAAAAGAGAAAACGGTGAAAAAGCTGGAGCCAGTTTCTGAACCAGATTTTGAGCCGGTCCGGAAGATCGCGCTGGAACAACCCCAGTTTTCGGATAAAATAGAAGAACCGAAGCAGCCTGTTCCTCAGAAAACAAAAGAAAAAAGTGAGCCGGAGAAGCACGGTATAAGGAGGACTGTGATCAGTATACTGGTCTGCATCGTGATCGCAGTGACGGCCTCTATCCTGATTTCCTGTTTTGTAGCAAACCATACGACGGTGGAAGGAAGTTCCATGGAACCGGAGCTTTCTAGTGGAGATCAGCTGGTGGTGGAGAAAATCAGTTACCTTACCGGAAAACCACAGCGGTATGATGTAATTGTATTTCAATATAATGAAACTACCAACTATATTAAACGTGTGATTGGACTTCCCGGAGAAACGGTGCGGATTGATGAGGAAGGAAAGATCTATATCAATGACTGCGCAGTTTTTGATGAATACGGAAGCGGTGTGATAGAAGATGCAGGGATTGCCCAGAATAATGTAAAGCTGGGAGCGGAGGAGTATTTTGTACTGGGAGACAACCGCAATGCCAGCAAGGATAGCAGAAGTTCCGAGGTAGGGATGGTAAAAGAGGATCAGATCATCGGAAAGGCATGGCTTCGTGTGCTGCCCTGGGAAACTTTCGGAACGATTAAATAAATTCTAACGGATTTAATAGCAAGTGGCTCGTGCAGCCTGGCATGTGAAGAGAGCATGCACAGGAATTATGATAGGATGACAGGAGAACAGAATGGAAATCGAAAAAAAGTTTTTAGTTTCAAAAATACCAGAGGATCTGGATCAATGGAAATCCTCTGCCATCGAACAGGGGTATCTCTGTACGGATCCTGTGATCCGGATCCGCAGAATGGATGATCAGTATATCCTGACATATAAATCTAAGCAGGGGATACAAAAAGCAGCAGGAGTCTGTATCAACCAGGAAGAGGAATTATGCCTGACAAAGGAATCTTACCAGCATCTATTAGAAAAAATTGATGGAATTCTGATAGAGAAAACCAGGTATACGATGTGTTATCCCTCGGGTGGAGGGATGTATAAGATCGAGCTGGATATCTTCCATGGTCATTATGAGGGAATGGTGCTGGCAGAGGTTGAGTTCCCTTCCAAAGAAGAGGCAGATCAATTTGTACCTCCGGATTGGTTTGCAGAAAATGTTAGTGACGACTGCCATTATTCCAATGCTTATCTGGCAGTAAAACGCAATGGATTCCCACACCCATGCAACTGCAATGAGACGGAACGGGAGACGTGATAGATCAAATGTTTTTCTGTATATATCATTGGGATATGGCAAGTTCTGTTGTATACTATAAGAAATAATTTGATTTAGCAGCTGTCCAGCATCGGGGTCAGATTTTGTCCGCGCACGCTGGACAGTTGTCGATTAAAATTAAGAAAACTGGCTGATAACTAGGCAATACGTACTCTGTAAAGTCATATTGCACCAGGCCGAAAAAAGGAGATGGCGACATGCTGAAAAAGACAAATAAGCGGATTATTTCCATGACAATGGCATTTGTTATGGCGGGTTCCTGCGTTTTGGGGGCACTGGCAGAACCAACAGATTCCCAGGCTGCAAAAAAACCAAAATTAAAAACCAAATCTGTATCGCTGTATGAAGGAAAGAAAAAGACGATTCAGATCACAGGAAAAAGAAAAAAGGCGAAGTACACCTTCAAGGCTTCCAACAAAAAGATCAAGGTGAGCAAGAAGGGTGTTATAACAGCGGTAAAAAAAGGAACTGCAAAAGTAAAGGTCAGTGAAACATATAAGAAGAAAAAGAAAACCATCGGAACCGTTAAAGTAACGGTAAAGAGAATGGTGTACAAAATTACGACACCAAAGGTTCCAGAGACGCCGGCAGTAAGTACACCGGCTGCAAGTGCGCCGGCGCAGATAATACAGACCGAGGCGCCCACAGCGGAGCCCACTCCGGTAGTAAGACCGACAATAGAGCCGGCTTATGAGACGAAAACCCTTGATTTTGACGGCAGCACCAGTAAGGTAGTGGAGTCAGAACTTACGGTACCGTTGGAGAAAGCGATGATTTACGGCGGACTATGCACCGTGACTGCTGAGTTTACCCAGGAGACAGGAAGTGCGCAGGATATCTCTGTCGGTTATGACGGCATATATCTGAGCTTTGAGAAAAATGGTGCATTCATAGACAAAGATTCTTTAAAGGATGAAGCCATGTCGGATGCCAAGTCCTTCAGCTGCCCCAGCGGGGAGAAGACGAAGCAGGAGTTTACTTTTGAAGTGCCGAAGTACTCAAAGGATTTTAACCTTAAGTTTAGCGGGGCAGGAAAGTTCACTGTGGAAAATGTGACCGTAAAAACCCAGCCGTTTGCCAGTGCAGATTATGCCTCTATGGTGGCGAATTCTACCGCTTCCACAGGCAACAATGCCAGGATTAAAAAGGCAATTGCCAAAGCACAGGCGGGCGAGGATGTGACCATTGCTTATCTTGGCGGTTCAATTACCGAGGGATTCGCCGCATCTGAGACAGATAACAGTGACTGCTATGCAGAGACCTCTTATAAGCAGTTCAAAAAGATATTTGGTGCCGGAGACGGAAGCAATGTACATTTTATCAATGCGGGCATGAGCGGTACACCTTCATCCCTGGGTATCGTGAGATATCAGCGCGATGTGCTGGATCAGATGAAGACAGGTGAATATCCGGATATTCTCTTTATCGACTTTGCAGTAAATGACGGTAACGATGCGGATACATATGAGAGTGTGATCCGTACTGCCTTGGAGCAGGGATCTGCGGTTGTGCTTATGTTTGTACTTTATACAGGCGGATGTGCCCATGAGAAAGAATACACCCAGTACGGAAAATATTATGAACTAGCCATGGTGAGTCCGGCAATGGGGATGGCTTCCTGTAAAAAAGAAGAATTTGACAAGTGGTTCTACTGGATTGAAGGAGATACAGATACATCTTATGGCCATCCTGATGTGGGCGGTCACAGATATATGGCGGACTGTATCACCAATATGTTTTTGACCATTGATCAGGAAGAAGAAGAGGAAGACAATATCACTGACGTTAATGAGATTGCTCCGAAAAACAGCGACAAATTCCAGGGAATGAAGACACTGGTATCTTCCACGGATATATCCCAGAATCCATCGGTGAAATCCATTGATCCGGGCAGCTTTTCTGAAAGGACAGACGAAGCTCAGTCAACACTTCAGTATATCAAGGATGGAAAGGAAAATATGCAGTGGTTCCCGGATGTGTGGATGCACACATCATCCACAGGAAGTGACAGTTTCAAGGCGACGATCAACTGCCGGAGCCTTATTGTCGCATATAAGATGCCATCTGGTACTTCTTCAGGAAAAGCGGATTGTTACATCGACGGAAAACTGGTCGGAACCATGGGCGGTAATGGCTGGAACAATGCTGGTCTGCTCCGTGCACTCCAGGAAGATGAAGTGAAGGAACATGAGCTGGAGATCCGTATGAAAAACGGAGATGAAAAGAAACCCTTTACTATATTTGCGATTGGATATTGCGATTAAAATGGAAACCTTGGGTTTAAGATAGAATAAAATGCTTTCGCTGGGCCAGGAGGCTTTGCGAAGGCATTTTTTTATAGATGGGATAATTACATGACATAATTCAATTCCCTGCGAAAAAATCTGGCGGGGCAAACATAAAAAAATCTTGTATCTGCGAAAAAATTATTATATAATATTTTTGATATTATTATAAGGAGGAATGACACATGTCATATGTAGATGAGGTATTGGCTCAGCTGATTGAAAAGAATCCTGCCGAGCCTGAGTTCCATCAGGCAGCCAAAGAGGTTCTTGAATCTCTTCGTCCTGTTGTGGAGAAGAATGAAGAAAAGTTTCGTAAAGATGCATTGTTAGAGCGTCTCACCACTCCGGAGAGACAGATCAAGTTCCGGGT
>CAMXSH010000044.1 GCA_947246475.1 uncultured Roseburia sp. | reverse complement strand
ACCGAAGTTTCCGAAATCGAGCTTGCATGGCAGGACGGATGTAAAGGGGAGTTTAAAAAAGAAGTGTATACGGCGATCAGCCGAAGCGAGATGAAGGAACCGAAGTTTCCGAAATCGAGCTTGCATGGCAGGACGGATGTAAAGGGGAGTTTATAAATGAAGTGTATACGGCGCCCATTTCACATTTTTCTTACCCCGCTATTGTAAAAAGGAGAAAAAGATGTTAATATAAAGGTCATTAGTATGCGTTATTCAGTGAAAAGATAGAAAGGACTGGTATTTGTTATGAGTATCATGTATAAAAGTACAAGAAGCAATGGAGATAAAGTGACGGCTTCCCAGGCGATATTAAAGGGGCTGGCAGATGATGGCGGATTGTTTGTGCCGGATGGGATTCAAGAGCTGGAGACAGAGCTGGAGACACTGGCGGAACTTTCTTATAAGGAGACAGCCTATGAAGTTATGAAGCTGTTTTTATCTGATTTTACAAAAGAAGAGCTGATGTACTGTATCGATGGTGCTTATGACAATAAATTTGATACAGAGCAGATCGTTCCCCTGGTGAAAAAAGATGGTGCCTATTATCTGGAGCTTTTCCATGGTAAGACCATTGCGTTCAAGGATATGGCGCTTTCTATTCTCCCTTATCTAATGACGACTTCGGCAAAGAAAAACGGAGTAAAAAATGAGATTGTCATTCTGACGGCTACCTCTGGGGATACCGGGAAGGCAGCGCTGGCAGGATTTGCAGATGTGCCAGGTACGAGCATCATTGTATTTTATCCGAAAAATGGCGTCAGCCCGATCCAGGAGAGGCAGATGTTGACACAAACGGGAGAAAATACCCATGTGGTAGGAATCGTGGGAAATTTTGATGATGCCCAGACTGGCGTGAAGAAAATGTTCGGTTCCAAAGAACTGGCGGCGCAGATGAATGAAGCGGGATATCAGTTTTCTTCGGCAAATTCCATTAATATCGGTCGTCTTGTTCCCCAGATCGTTTATTATGTGTACACATATGGACAGCTTTTAAAGCAGGGGGAGATTACCTGCGGTGAAAAGATCAATGTGGTGGTTCCTACGGGGAACTTTGGAAATATACTGGCGGCATATTATGCCAAAAATATGGGTATTCCGATAGATACACTGTATTGTGCGTCCAATGAAAATAAAGTATTATTTGACTTTTTCGATACTGGAAAATACGACAGAAAAAGAGAATTTATCCTTACGACGTCTCCCTCCATGGATATTCTTATTTCCAGCAACTTAGAGAGGCTTATCTACCGTATAGCCGGTGAGGATGCTGCAAAGACGAAAGAGCTTATGGATGCTCTGGCCAGTGATGGAGAATACAGCATCACACCAGAGATGCGGGAAAAATTAGAAGACTTTATAGGTGGTTATGCTTCCGAAGAAGAGACCCATGCCGCCATTAAACGGCTGTATGACAAGACCGGGTATATTATCGATACTCATACCGCGGTGGCAAGTGAGGTATATTATAAAAAGGCGGCGCAGACAGGGGTTAAGACTGTGATCGCTTCTACGGCGAGCCCATATAAATTCACCAGAAGTGTAATGAATGCCATCGACAGCAAGTATGACAGCATGTCAGACTTTGAACTGGTGGATCAGCTGAAAGAAATTTCCGGTGTGGATGTGCCCCGTGCCATTTAGGAAATCCGTTTTGCCAATATTCTTCATGATACCGTCTGCGACAGATCAGAGATGGAGCAGACGGTAAAGAACATACTTGGAATTTAAGCCGTACACGTCAGGCTGGATCGGAAGGGAAAGGCGAATGAATTTCAGACCATGCATCGATATTCATAACGGTAAGGTGAAGCAGATTGTCGGAGGAAGCTTGAAAGATGCCGGAGATCAGGCGGATGAAAACTTTGTATCCCGGCTCTGTGCGGTGGATTATGCCAGATTGTACAAGGAAAAAGGGCTTTGCGGCGGTCATGTTATCCTTCTTAACTCGGTTGGGAGCGAATACTATGAAGAAGACGTCAGACAGGCAGAGGCAGCGCTCAGGGAATATCCCGGCGGACTGCAGGCAGGAGGCGGTATAACCTGTGACAATGCCAAAAAGTTTCTGGAGGAAGGAGCCAGCCATGTGATTGTCACCTCTTATGTGTTTTCAGGTGGGGAGATCCATTTTGAGAGGCTGGAAAAGCTTTCACAGCTGGTGGGAAAAAAACATCTGGTTCTCGATCTGAGCTGTCGGGAAAAGGATGGGATTTACTATATTGTAACAGACAGATGGCAGAAATTCACAAAACAGCCGCTGGATGAGGCGCTTATGAGCCGGCTTAGCAGATATTGTGATGAATTTCTCGTTCATGGTGTAAATGTAGAGGGAACCGGCGGCGGGATCGACCGGGGATTGGTGGAAATTCTTGTAAAAAATACAGAGATTCCTATTACTTATGCTGGTGGCATCGGTAAGATGGAGGATCTGGAACTGCTGGATCAAATGTCTCAGGGAAGGATTCATTTTACTGTGGGAAGCGCCCTGGATCTGTTTGGTGGAAGGTTGAAATTTGATGAAATTATTACAAAGTATAACAAATTATGACAAATTATAAAGAAAAAAATTAGTACTAAAATTAACGTAAAAAGGCTGTTTCTTTGAGAAACAGCCTTTTATTTTTGCAAAAGGGGTTGATTTTTTAAAAATTCATGATATAATATGTTACATATTTGTTACAAAATGTAGCGGATAATATTACGTAATCTGTTTGAATGTTAAGAAAAAAATCAGACAATTACAAAAAAGCAGGAGATACTCATGAATTCAAAAAAAGCGTTCAAGATTATTATACCATTTGTTTTTGCAGTTGTGTTCAGCGTGATGGTTATGGGGGCGACAGCAGAGGCGGCGAAGAAACCTTATACGGACAAAGATTTAAAGTATATGGCAGCAATTATTTACTGTGAGGCGGGCAACCAGTCTTACGCAGGAAAAGTAGCAGTGGGATGTGTAGTTATGAACCGGGTAAAATCTTCAAGGTTCCCGAATACGGTGTTGCGGGTGATCAAGCAGAAGGGACAGTTTAGTCCAGTACGTCAGGGTAAGTTTTCCAGAGAGGTTCGGAACGTAAAGAGAGGAAAATACGCTTATGGAGCAAGAAGAAGCTGCATGAAGGCAGCACAGGAAGTACTGGAAGGTCAGAGAAGCGTGACCTATAAAGGAAGAAAGCTCAGCATGAGAAAATATCATTTCTTCAGTGGAAGGTTATCCCGTCCGAAACTTAGAATCGGAGGCCATCAGTTCAAATAATAATAGGAAACATCAGAAAAGAAAAAATGGCAGCCGTCTTTGCACAAGTTAGCTTGCAGGCAAAGACAGCTGCTTTTATAATTCAAAAAGGTTTATTCTATTCAACGGTGCAGGCCAAACGTTACAGACTGGTACAATCACAGCCAGAGGCAGAGGTTAAATTGGCGCCGTCGAGCTGGCTCTTACGGTACTGGCCGGGGCTGACTCCATAAAATTTCTTAAAGGCATTTGAAAAATGCTCTATGGAAGAATAACCGATGCGGTTGCTGATCTCAGTTATTTTCAGTGAACTGTTTCGAAGCAGTGTCTCAGCGGCAGCCATACGGGCTTCTAGTTTCATGGCAGAAAAAGATTTATTATAATTCTTTTCCAATAGTCTCTGTGCCTGGCGGGTGCTTAAGCCGATGCTGTCGGCAAGCTGTTCCAGCGTGATATCCGCGTACCGGCAGAGAAAGATTTCATCAATTACCAGCAGCGTATTTTCTTCCTGCAGCAGATCAACACTAAGTTTCTTCGATGGAACCGGCAGTTTGTTATCATAAATTTTTCCGTCAGAAATAAAGTTCCGCACACACTCGATCAAAAGTTCTGCCAGAAGCAATGGAATTTTCTGGCTATATCCAGGCTTTTGGTTCGTTTTTTCCCAAAGAATTTCCCGCACCAAAGTGTCGAATTCTGTTCCGGCGTCTCCCAGCCAAAGATCATATTTCATAAACAGATCAGTCAAAGGGCTTTTTGGTTCAGAGTCAGATATTAAGAAAAAGAGTCCGAACTCGGTCAAAGATTCCAACTCGTCAGGGATCTGCTCGTGGGCGATATTAGGTCCTGTTATGTAGAGCACTCCGGGGCAGAGCGGATATGTTTGGTTTTCCAACACCACAGATCCTTTTCCAGCGGTCACATAGTGGAGTTCAAAAGCATTTTTGCTGTGGGAGTGGCGAGGGAGCGGTTCTGTAAAATGCCGGTAACTGATCATGGGCACATGAATCAATGTGTCTTCTAATGTAAAGCTGTGATTTTCTATTTTCACAGTAAATACCTCCCCTGGATCGAAATGTTAAAATCTGCGATTATGTGACAAAAACAAGGATGATATGTCTCATTATACTATAAAAAAATAAAAGTACAACAGGTAAAATGAGAGTATAATAGGTACGGTTATAAAACCGCCAGATGAGGAGGAGGCTTATGAAAAGGAATGGAAACAAAAGGAGCGGAAACTTTGCCAAAAGAGTCGGCAGCTGTTTTCTTCTGGGTGCATTGGCACTGACAAGTATATCAATTTCTGGAATTGCCGAAGGGGGAGATCACTTGAAGAAATCCTATGCAAAAAGTCAGGGGGCGCCGGCGTTGCAGCTTCAATATGACGAGCCGGCTGCAGACTGGGAGTCCCAGGCGCTGCCTATGGGAAATGGCCGAATCGGGGCGATGGTATTTGGCGGTGTGGGAAAAGAAAAGATCCAGGTAAATGAGGAGACTCTCTGGTCTGGGGGACCGGGAGCAAATGCATCTTATAGGGGAGGGGATAACTCTCATTCATCAGAAAAGGTACATAGCGCACTTCAAAACGTCCGCCAGTCGATACAGGATATGGTAGATGATTTTTCCACAAATAATGCTGCCTATTTTGACAGTGATGGAAAACTTGTGACACATAATTATAAGGATTTGTTGAATGATTCCACGTTTTCCCAGAATCTGAATCTGTTAAAGGGAGTTAAGAACAATTTTGGAACATACCAGACCCTTGGAAATATTATTATAAATGATCCAGCTTCGGGCTCTGACGAAGAATATGGTGACTATGTGCGTAAATCAGATCTGAATAATGGCATGGAAACCATACATTATGTTTGGAATGAGATAACTTATGACAGAGAGTATTTTGTCAGCAATCCGGCGAATGTTCTTGCCATAAAGCTGACCGCAGACCAGCCTGGTGCCATTACCAGAGAATTCTCATTGGAATCCGAGCAGAGAAAAAAAGAAATAGTTGTGGATGAAGAAAAGGGAACGGTTACGATGACAGGGCAGCCATCGGACCAGAAAGAGAATGGTTTGAAATTCGCCCAGCAGATTAAGATCATTCCAGAGGGCGGCAGGATGCAGAAATCCAATAATTCCTCTATTTTAGTGGAAGGTGCGGATTCTGTTATTGTTTTGATGGGGGCAGCGACCAATTATCAGGTTGATGCTTCTGCCACGGGCTATGATTATTTTAAACTGGGTGAGCCCCTTGATGATGTGGAGAGTGACATCGGGGCGGCGGTGGAAAAAGGTTATGGCACGTTACGCCAGGAGCACATAGAAGACTACAAAAATTTATTTGACCGTGTAACACTGGACCTGAATGTTCCAGATATGCCGGAAAAGATGACGGACGACCTGCTTTCCGGATATGGAAAAGAAAATACCTCCGAAGAGGACAGATATCTTGAAATGCTGTTTTTCCAGTATGGAAGATATCTGCTGATCTCCAGTTCCAGGGAGAACAGTGTGCTTCCAGCAAATCTTCAGGGGATCTGGGCACAGGGACTGACGCCGGCGTGGAATTCGGATTTTCATACCAATATCAATTTGCAGATGAATTACTGGCTTGCGGAGCAGACAAACCTTACCGAGTGCCACACGGCAGTGGTCGATTACATAAACAGCCTGGTAGAAAAAGGAAAGGTAACCGCGAAAAAATATTATTGCCAGCAGGATGGGTCCGATGTAAGGGGATGGGTGATCCACCACGAGAATAATATCTGGGGAAATACCAGTCCAAGCGACTGGACAACGGCATTTTATTTTCCGGCGGCAGCGGCGTGGATGTGCCAGGATATCTGGGATAAATACCAGTTTAACAGCGACAGGAAGTTTTTGGAAGAAAATTACGATACAATGCTGCAGGCGGCGCTGTTCTGGGTGGACAATTTATGGGAAGACGAGCGGGATGGAACACTGGTGGCTAACCCATCGTATTCCCCGGAGCACGGAGTGTTTTCCCTGGGATGTACCAGTGATCAGGCTATTATATGGGAATTGTTCGAAGAAGTAAAACTCGCCAGCCAGATTCTAGGAAAGGAGGATGATAGCGAGATCAAGGAAATTGCGGAAGCACAACAGAAATTATATATGCCGGAGGCAGACCGTCTAGGCGGACAGCTGGCAGAGTGGAAAGATGAGACGACTCTGGAGGTTACGAATTCGGATAATCACAGGCATCAAAACCATGTATCTATTCTTCATCCTGGCACTTATGTGACAGCCGGAAGATCTGAATGGGATGATGAAATGCTGGAGGCGATCCGGGTGACGCTGGAAAAACGCGGCGACGGTGGAACCGGCTGGAGTAAGGCCTGGAAAATAAATATGTGGGCGAGAATGCGGGATGGAGACCGCGGTAGAAAACTTCTGGGCGAACAGCTCACCGGCTCCACACTTGATAATCTTTTTGATACCCATCCGCCATTCCAGATCGATGGAAACTTTGGTGCGGCAGCCGGTATCACAGAAATGCTGCTGCAAAGCCGGGGCGATTTGATTGAACCATTGGCTGCCCTTCGTTCGGGATGGGACACTGGCTCCGTAGATGGGATTAAGGCAAGAGGGAATTTTGAGATGGATTTCTCCTGGGAAAATGGCGGCATAAGTGAATGCCGGATCACATCTAACAGCGGAAATCCCTGCAGAATTAAATACGATGGGATCGGAAGCCTGAAGGTATATGACGAGACAAACAAGCAGTATGTAAAGGCAGATGTCTCCGAGAATACCCTTGAATTTTCCACAACAGCAGGAGCGGTATACGTTCTCACAAGTGAAGAATCTTTACCTGTGGTGACGGCACCTCCATCGGCGCCGCCTTCTGCTTCGCCGGACAATATCCCGTCAGCCACGGCGGCACCTGATCCCACAGCTTCTAAGCCGCCTGTCAGCGGGGATAAGAAGCTGACGCAGACCGGCTCGACGGTGGAGAAGAAAAGCCTGGTATATAAAATTACCTCTTCCGATGCCGTTCAGTTAACAAAAGTGCATGGGTCGAAAAAGAGTGTTGTGATACCAGATACAATCACTGTTTCAGGTAAAAAGTATTCTGTGACCTCTATAGCTGAGAAAGCTTGTTTTGGCAAAAAGTTAACGAAGGTAACGATAGGTAAGAATATTCAGAAGATTGGATGGAAGGCATTTGCTAACTGTAAGAAGCTGAAAACGGTCATTTTTAAATCCATTAAATTAGAAAGTGTTGGGAAACAGGCTTTTTATAGAACAAATCAAAAAATAAGGGTGAAACTGGGTAGAAAAGTTGTTAAAAAATATAGAAAGCTGCTGAAGAAAGGGAAGATTTCTTCTAAGGCGAAATATGTAGCTGTAAAACTTAGCTGAATAAATCTTTCAGAGCAGGTTCCATCATATCATTTTGATATTTTTAATGATATGATGGAATTTCTATGTTGATAAATAGAGACAGAAGATCCTTGATTTTCCTGATTGAAATCTCCTTCCGTATGTGGTATCATATACAATATATGTGTATTAAGGAGGCTTTTTCAGCGATGGCAGAACAGAAAGAAGAAGAGATAATTTCTAAAAATTTTATTGAGCAGGAGATTGAAAAGGATCTGGAAGCAGGTGTTTACAAAGATATTATGACGAGATTCCCGCCGGAGCCAAATGGATACTTACATATCGGACATGCCAAATCCATAATTTTAAATCAGGGGCTGGCGAAGAAATACGGAGGAACATTTAATTTGAGGTTTGATGATACAAATCCCCAGAAGGAAGAGGAAGAATTTGTACATTCGATTCTCGAAGACGTGAAGTGGATCTGTGGAGGAGAGACCCCTCCGGTGTATTTTGCTTCAGATTATTTTGATAAAATGTTTGAATGTGCCGTGAAGCTGATCAAGAAAGGGAAGGCATATGTGTGCGATCTGACGCCGGATCAGATCCGGGAGTACCGTGGGACTCTGACAGAACCAGGAAAGAACAGCCCCTACCGGGAGCGAACCGTAGAGGAAAATCTGGATCTGTTTATGAAGATGAAAAATGGAGAGTACAAAGATGGAGAAAGAGTTCTTCGGGCAAAGATAGATATGTCATCACCGAATATGAATATGCGTGACCCGATCCTATACCGGGTGGCTCATGTCAGCCATCACAACACCGGAGATCAGTGGTGTATTTATCCGATGTATGATTTTGCACATCCCATCGAGGATGCGGTGGAGGGAATCAGCCATTCGATCTGTACGTTGGAATTTGAGGACCATAGATCGCTTTATGACTGGGTTGTGCGGGAATGTGAGTTTGAGGTGCCGCCGAGGCAGATCGAGTTTGCGAAGATGTACCTCACCAATGTAATCACCGGGAAACGGTATATCAAAAAACTGGTGGAGGATGGGATCGTGGATGGATGGGATGATCCCCGTCTCGTATCCATAACAGCGCTGAGGCGCCGTGGATTTACAGCGTCTTCTATCCGTAAGTTTATGGAGCTTGCCGGAGTGTCCAAGAGCAACAGTTCCGTCGATTACGCGATGCTTGAATACTGTATCCGTGAGGATCTAAAAATGACGCAGCCCCGGATGATGGCGATCCTTGATCCGGTGAAACTGGTGATCACCAATTATCCGGAAGGACAGGTAGAGTATCTGGAGGTGCCGAATAATCAGGAAAATCCAGAAATGGGAACGAGAAAGGTACCCTTTGCAAGAGAACTTTATATCGAGAGGGAAGATTTTATGATTGAACCTCCGAGAAAGTATTTCCGGCTGTTTCCGGGCAATGAAGTACGGCTGATGAGCGCTTATTTTGTAAAATGTGAGGATTATGTCACAGATGCGGATGGCAATGTGACCGAGGTGCACTGTACCTATGATCCCGAGACGAAGAGCGGTCTGGGCTTTACCGGAAGAAAGGTGAAGGGAACGATACACTGGGTTGCCGCACCAACGGCAGGGACAGCAGAGATCCGTCTGTATGAAAATCTTGTGGATGAGGAAAAGGGTGTTTATAACGAAGATGGGTCGGTAAATATCAATCCAGATTCTCTAAAGATTTTAAAGGAATGCTATGTGGAACCGGCACTGCTGGATGTGGAGCCGGGAGATAAATTCCAGTTTATGAGAAATGGCTATTTCAATGTGGATTCTAGGGACACAACAGCAGATCATAAGGTATTTAACCGTATTGTATCGCTTAAGAGTTCTTACCGTCCAGGGAAATAGTCTGACAGGTAAGTAACGCGGATCGATCATTACACCATGAAGATATTGTGACGGGGCGCTGCCTGCACAAATATTGCGTATATAAAAATGCAGCGCAGAAATGAGGGTAATTATGAGTAATTTATTTGCTGGGCTGGAGAGTCTGGGACTGAATGTAAAAAAAGATATTGATGTATATGACGAGGAAAAGAAGGAGACCAGTAGTGGGCAGGAACATGAAAATAAGCCGAAGGAGATGGCGGAAGAAGATCTTCTGTTTGATAAATCCTATACCTGTCCGGTGTGCGATTCAGAATTTAAGTGCAAGATGGTACGTACAGGAAAGGCAAAACTGGTTTCAGCAGATACGGATCTGCGTCCAAAGTATCAGGGAATTGACCCCTTAAAGTACGATGCGATCCTGTGCCCCAAATGCGGGTATGCTTCTTTGAACCGGTATTTTAACTTTGTGATGTCTTCCCAGTCAAAATTGATCAAGGAACAGATTTCTCAGACATTTAAGTATGAATCCGAGGAGGATAAGGTTTATTCTTATGATGAAGCGATCATGAGATATAAAATGGCGCTGTTAAATACCATAGTAAAGAAGGGAAAGACCAGTGAGCGCGCTTATACCTGCCTGAAGCTGGCATGGCTGTTCCGTGGCAAGAGAGAAGAGGCGTTGAAAAATGGTGCGTCCAAAGATGATGTGGCAGAGGATTTAAAAGAAGAGATCCAGTTTTTAGAGAGCGCTCATGAGGGATTTGAGGCTGCATTTTCCAAAGAAGCCTTTCCGATGTGCGGCATGGATCAGTATACGGTGATGTACATGGTAGCAGAGCTTGCCAGACGTATTGGCAACAATGAAGAGGCAAAGCGCTGGGTGTCCAAGGTGCTGGTGGCAAGAGATGCCAATAAGCGGATTAAAGATAAGGCGATTGCCCTGAAGGAACTGCTTCAGGATGGCGATGAATAATGAATGGATGGAGAGTTTAGAACATGTCGATGGATATGCTGATAGATATTTTGCTGGATGGATTGCTGGACAGTCTTAAACTAGTACCCTTTTTATTTCTGACTTATCTCACCATGGAATATCTAGAGCATAAGACCAGCACGAAGACCCGGGCTGTGGTTCGGAGAGCGGGAAAGCTGGGACCGTTGGCGGGCAGTATTGCGGGAGTTTTTCCCCAATGCGGATTTTCAGCTGCAGCCTCCAATCTGTATGCAGGAGGTGTGATTACAACGGGAACGCTGATCGCGGTCTTCTTGTCCACCTCGGACGAAATGCTTCCGATCTTTATCTCTGAATCGGTGTCTGTCCGGGAGATTGCGGTTGTTCTTGGAATCAAGCTGGTGCTGGGGATGATCACTGGTTTCCTTATAGATTTTATATTTCGTTTCCGTCCGTCTCCTATCCGGTATAAGGAGATCCACAGTATGTGCGAGAGTGAACACTGTGGCTGTGAGGAGGGGATCTTCCCCTCGGCGCTGAAGCATACGGTAAAGATCTTTCTTTTTGTATTTTTGTGCTCTATTGTATTGGGATTCCTAATTGAGCTGGGAGGAGAAGCCCATCTGGCACAGTTTCTGTCAGGCCATCCGGTTCTGGGACCTCTTCTTGCTGGTATCGTAGGACTGATCCCAAACTGTGCTTCATCAGTAGTGATCACGCAGCTATTTCTTGGACGTATGATCAGCTTTGGTACGATGATGTCAGGACTATTGGTGGGGGCCGGCGTCGGGCTGCTTATTTTATTCCGGACGAATAAAAGATGGAAAGAAAATCTTTCCATCCTTTGCATACTGTATGTTTCCGGTGTAGTCTGGGGCACTGTGCTGGATATTATATGGAGATTTTATTCATTATAGATCCCATTGCATTTGACCATGGCGCGGGGCAGGGCATCTTTTGATGTCTTCCAGGGGGCATCCACATTCCGGTAATCAAATTTATCGATAAACCAGGAGACCTCTTCCTCCATTCTTTTCAGGTTGGTGAGGAAGACCTGGTCAAGATCCTTTGTAAAAGTGTCCAGAGTGTTTCCGTGGAGATATTTTGGGGCTGTCTCGTACAGCATTCCATAATGCTCCAGGCAGAAGCCTCTGGATTTTTTAAATTTTTCAAGAAATGCCGGATCATTTTCATATAAGTAGAAGACCGTAGAAATATAGCGTTCATAGGTGTGGCGGATCCGGTCGCAGATGTAACAGGAGTGATGGACCATTTCCGTATAGTTGTATAAAGGTGTTTTTTCTTTTTTGGAAAAAAGTCCGCCGGAACTTTTTCTTCCCTTCTTTTGTAATAACTCAATGTTTTCTATCATATTCTTCATATGAGTGTCGAGGATCAGAGCCAGTCCCAGGCGGTTTTCAAAGTCATACATCATCTGCATATGATGGGCGCAGAAGCCGATCTTATCGGTGGTGAGGCGGATATCGTCCTCCATATAGCTGGGTCCCATGGCAAAGGCGACACCGTCGTCATCCAGGGATTTTTTTATGGCACATACGGGACACTCACAGTCCTGGTCAAAAATATCGTTTACCGGAATGGTATAAAGCTGTTCTTTCATAACGACCTCTTTTCTGTAATATTTAATCTATGATGAATTATAACATATTTTATGAAAAAAAGCAAAAAAGTGAGAAAACAAGAGAAAAATAAAGATATTGTTATTTTGACAGGAAAATAGTAAAAAATACCAGGCACTTCGATTTGCAAAACAAAGGATAAGTGACTATTATTAGATTAATCGCTAGCACTCAACCAGAGAGAGTGCTAACAAAAATGAATAGAATGATTGGAGGAAATAAAAATGAAATTAATACCTTTAGGTGACAGAGTTGTATTACAGCAGTTAGATGCAGAAGAGACGACGAAATCAGGTATTGTACTTCCGGGCCAGGCACAGGAAAAACCACAGCAGGCAGAAGTGATCGCAGTTGGTCCAGGCGGTATGGTAGATGGAAAAGAAGTAAAAATGGAAGTAAAGGTAGGAGATAAAGTTATTTATTCAAAATATGCGGGAACCGATGTGAAACTGGAAGACCAGGAATATGTAGTTGTACGCCAGAATGATATCGTGGCAGTCGTAGAAGAGTAAATAGACCATTTTCAATGAATAAATTAGTTTAGGAGGCATTTTATCATGGCAAAGGAAATTAAATTTGGAGTAGAAGCCAGATCCGCACTGGAGACTGGAGTAAACAAACTGGCAGATACAGTACGTGTAACACTGGGACCTAAGGGACGCAATGTTGTTCTCGACAAATCCTTTGGCGCACCGTTGATCACCAATGATGGTGTCACCATTGCCAAAGAAATAGAGTTAGAAGATGCATTTGAAAATATGGGAGCCCAGCTGGTTAAGGAAGTAGCTACCAAGACAAATGATGTTGCCGGAGACGGTACAACGACCGCTACTGTTCTTGCCCAGGCGATGATTAATGAGGGAATGAAGAACCTGGCAGCAGGCGCCAATCCGATCATTCTCCGCAAGGGAATGAAGAAAGCGACAGACTGTGCAGTTGACGCCATCAAAGAGATGAGCGAGACTCTGCAGGGAAAAGAGCAGATTGCCAAAGTGGCAGCTATTTCTGCCGGTGATGACCAGGTAGGAGAGATGGTGGCAGACGCCATGGAGAAGGTTTCCAATGACGGTGTTATCACCATCGAAGAATCCAAGACTATGAAGACAGAGCTTGACCTGGTAGAAGGTATGCAGTTTGACCGCGGTTATCTTTCCGCTTATATGGCTACAGATATGGATAAAATGGAAGCAAATCTTGAGAATCCATATATTCTCATTACAGATAAAAAGATTTCAAATATTCAGGAGATTCTTCCGCTGCTGGAGCAGGTAGTACAGTCCAGCGCTAAACTTCTGATCATTGCTGAGGATGTTGAGGGCGAGGCGCTCAGTACTCTGGTACTGAATAAACTTCGTGGTACCTTCCAGGTCGTAGCAGTGAAGGCACCTGGCTATGGTGACAGAAGAAAAGAGATGCTCAAAGATATTGCGATCCTGACTGGCGGTGAGGTGATCACAGAGGAGCTCGGCCTTGATCTCAAAGATACGACCATGGATCAGCTGGGACGTGCAAAATCCGTAAAAGTTCAGAAAGAAAATACCATTATCGTAGACGGTGAGGGAGATAAGGCAGAGATCGATGCCCGTGTATCCCAGATCCGCACTCAGATCGAGGAGACAACATCTGATTTTGATAGAGAGAAACTGCAGGAAAGACTTGCCAAACTGGCAGGCGGGGTTGCAGTGATCCGTGTGGGCGCAGCGACAGAGACCGAAATGCAGGAGGCAAAACTTCGTATGGAGGACGCCCTGGCGGCAACAAGAGCCGCTGTAGAAGAGGGAATCATCTCTGGTGGTGGATCTGCTTACATCCACGCTTCCAAGAAAGTAGAAAAACTGGCTACGGATATGGAAGGCGATGAGAAGACCGGCGCTAACATCATCTTGAAAGCACTGGAATCCCCACTTCGCAGAATCGCAGAAAATGCTGGACTGGAAGGTTCTGTGATCATAGATAAAGTAAAAGCAGGGGAGCCGGGATTCGGATTCAACGCTTTGACAGAGCAGTATGTAAATATGGTGGAAAATGGAATTCTTGATCCTGCAAAGGTGACAAGAAGCGCACTGCAGAACGCTACCAGCGTAGCTTCTACACTGCTGACCACAGAGTCTGTAGTGGCAAACATTAAAGAAGACGCACCAGCTATGCCTGCTGGCGGAGCCCCAGGCATGGGCATGATGTAAGCCACCCGCAAGGAAACCAAGCGCCTGCCCTATGGGCAGGCATTTGGTTTCACCGGGTGGCTTAGCGAAACGTGTGGGAGCGCGGCAGCGCGACCTGCACGAAGTGCAGGGCACGTAGAGCTAAGAGGAAGGCGAAACGTGTGGGAGCGCGGCAGCGCGACCTGCACGAAGTGCAGGGCACGTAGAGCTAAGAGGAAGGTGAAACGTGTGGGAGCGCGACCTGCACGAAGTGCAGGGCACGTAGAGCTAAGAGGAAGCCGTAGGTTTGTAGGCTTCCCGAAGTGCTAAAATACGAATAAGGAGAAGATACATGGAACAATTATATGCAGAATCCAGCGTAAAGCAGGAGACAACCGGAAAGGTAATCTTTCTGAAAACCATATTGGTCATCGGTGTGATTCTTTTATTTGCCATTGGATTTCTGAGTGGGATCACTCTTCTCATAGTACTGTCTGTCGCAGCTATAATTGGACTGATCTGGTACTGGCCGAGATTCAAAGTGGAATGGGAATATGTATTCTGTGATGGACAGCTGGATTTTGACCAGATCCTGGGAGGAGAGAAAAGAAAAACCAAGCTGAGGATAGAGCTGGAGGATGCGGATGTGATTGTCCCAATGGATTCTCATCGTATGGACGGTTACAGGCATTTGTTGGTTATCGATTATTCCTCTCTCCGGCAGGAGGTAGTAAAATACGGGATTGTGATCCGGCTGGAAGGGAAAGAAGACAAGACGGTGCTGGTCTTTGAACCGGGGAAGAAGATGCTGGATATGATTCAGTCAAAGTTCCCCGAGAAGACAGAAATTGCAAAATAGAACAGTAAATTTAGGACCATTGTGAGGGTAAAAACTTGTAATGGTTCTTTTTGCCTATAAGATGAAGTGACTTTTGGCTGCATGACAGCACTAATTTTCACTGTTTAATTCTTGTAGGTGCAGAGAAAAAATTTTTGACACATTTTTACCCATTTTTTACCATGAAATGGACAAGATATGGGTATACTATATACCACATATGATATGAGGTCAAAATTCAGGCTGAAAAATGTAAGATATGAAAAAAGATGATTTGCGCCGCGTGACTAAGCGATGGACGTATCAGAACGGAGGTTGATATGGGAATCATGAAATTTATGCCGCCTGCACTTCGGGTAGAGTATATGGCAAGACGGGGAATCCCATTTACAAAAGGCTATGATGTCAAATTTGATAAAGATTATGAGACCAAATCAAAGGATTATATTCGTTATCAATCGGTGAAGAAAAATAAATTTCGTATTGAGACCGATATAAAACAAGAAAAAGGAATGGCTGTAAGGACGCAGGAAAGGGAGCAGGAGCTGATCGAGATATTTAAAAAGGAGCGGTTTTCTTTTGAAGAGCCGGGGATTTTCCTGGATCCATACGGACTTACGCCCCTCTGTGCTTATATATTTTTTTATACAGAGGAAGAATGCAGCGTTCGTTTTTGTGTAGAGGGAAAGACCAAAGAGGCTTGTATCACGGATCAAACCAGGGGACTCTGTAAATGGCACCGGGTACCTGTTTATGGTTTGTATCCGGATATGGAAAATACAGTGCTTCTAGAACTGCTCAATAAAGACAGCCAGGTGGTGGGAGAGAATAGGATTCGTATCCAGACAAAACCGTTGCCAAAGTCCATGCAGGATCCAGTGCAGGTGGAAAAACGGACCGAAGCATCAGCAATGAAGCTGATCTTTGTGGCAGGAAAAAGTACAGTGTACCCTTTTGCTTTTGACGAATATGGTGATGTCCGTTATATAATGACGTTCCGCCCAAGGGGCTATGGTTATTTCCCACTGGCGAACGGAAGATTTATCGTAATGGAGCGGCAGGCACTGGTTCCCACCTATATGATCCCCCATTCCACACAGATGTATGAGATGGACTGGCTGGGGAGGGTGTACCGGACGTATTACGTTCCCAATGGAATTCACCATGATGTCTGTGAGATGACCCCTGGGGGGAATCTTCTGGTAGTGAGCAATTCCCAGTGCGGACATGTGGAGGACTGCATTGCGGAAGTAAACCGGCAGAATGGAAGGATAGAAAAGTTTCTGGATCTTCGTGAAGTACTGAAGACCGCTTACCGCGACCGGACCAACTGGATCCACATCAATTCTTTGGAATACGATCCGAAGACAGGACATGTAGTTTTTTCAGCGAGAAATCTTCATAGTATCCTGTGTATCGACTGGAAGACGGATAAACTGCAGTGGATCCTTGGGGAGACGAATTTCTGGAACAAGACACCCTGGGCTTTCAAGCAGCTCAAGACGCCTAAGGGGATGCCCTGGCATTTTCAGCAGCATTCTGTGAAACGGATCCATGGAGATCTGGACGGGAACCCAGATACGTTCCATCTCATTCTCTTTGATAACCATTGGAATTTGAGACGGAAGATTCCAGCATATGACCAGGATGAGAAGTCTTATGTCACCATATATACCATTGATGAGAGAAGGGAAACAGCGAAGATCGAAAAGCGTTTTGGAGGGATCAAATCCAAGATCACTTCCAATGGTGTTCTCAAACTGGAGGAGAGACGGCTCTTTTACATGGGAGGATTTCTGGCGTATCCAGAGGAAAATGAGGGATGGTGCGGAAGGATCAGCGAGTTTGATTATGATACGGAAAAGGAATTGAACCGATATCGGCTCCGTTACTATTTTTTCCGTGCATTTGAAATGAAACCGAATATGGCGGACCTGGCTTCGGCGATGGATCTGTATGAGGAGCCTTGTGTAGGTTATCTCCAGCCTTTTGAAGTGCTGGAAGAGGATATTAAGGTTCCGGAGAAAATGGTGGAAGAGGCACCGCTGGCATGCCAGGAAGAGCGGGTGCGGCTTCAGATCGAGGATGGAAATCTCTGGGTCAAGTCGAGAGACCATCTGGTGAGCCGTGTATTTATGCTGGGAGATAAAAAAAGCTATGTAAAAGATTTTCGGGAACCGGAGCAGCAACAGGACCTGGCGGCTGAAATGGAATATTTTCTTTCGATTCCACTTTACAGTTTGTCTCAGGGAGAGTATACTATAGCAGTGGAGTTTAAAGGCGAACTTTACAATACAGGTAGACATATTAAAATTTTTTAACATGAGGAGAGCATAAGATGAAAAGAAAAGTACTGATAGCGGGAGCTGTGGCGGCACTGGGGATCGTGCTGGGTACGGCTGCCAATGCAGAAAATTCACAGGCTGCTGCAAAATATACCATTTCTAAATCGACAAAGCCTTATAATAGTTCATATCGAAGGCTGAAAAGCTATAATAGCAAGACGAAACATTATTATACCATTAAATCTTACCTGGAGCGCCTTAAGAGCAAGGGGGGAGGCACTCTGGTTCTGAAAAAGGGAACTTACAAAGTGTGCTCTACGCTTGTAGTCCCATCTAACGTAACAATCCAGCTGAAAAATGGAGCGAAGATTAAGAAAACCAATGTGACGGGAAGTTCATCCCTGAAACCATCCAAAACGCTGTTTAAGCTCAGCGACACCAAGGCAAAAAATTATAAGGGGACCAAAAAAGTCACCATCACAGGCAGCAAGAATGCCACCATTGATATGGGGAAGGTATCAAATGCCATTGGGATCGATCTTAGCCATAATTATTATGTCACCGTCTCTGGTATCAAATTCCGTGGAAAGAAAGGCGGTACATATATTAATATCGCCGGAAGCAAGAGAGTACGGGTTGAGAATTGTACCTTTGCCAACGGAGAAAAGAAATCCGGAGATAAATACAAAGCTGCTTTAACGATAAATTCGGTTGGGGCAGTTCCTTGTGAAAATGTAAAAGTCTTGTCCAATACCTTTACCGGACTGGAAAATGGAGTTGCTTCCACAAAATATAAAAAGGCTAAGTATTCCACTAAAATAGCCATCCAGAAAAATACCTTTACCGATATGGAAAGCTCTGCTGTCCTGGGTAAGATGTGGAATGCGCCGGTTATTTCTAATAACACGGTAAAACAAAAGGACAATACAATTTCAGCGGCGACGGCATTTAAGCTTTACAGCATGTCAGAACCCGCTATAACCGGAAATAAGATCAGCGGCTGCCGTTATCCGATTTCTTTTAACCGCTCTTCAAGCATTAACAATGTGGTATCGGGGACAAAGATCGAGCAGATGAAAAATAATACCGTGAGCAATCTTGGACATTACTATGTTTTGTACAAAAATGGATCTACTTCCAGGCTGTTCTATTTCCAGACAAAAGAGGACAATAATTTCACAGTATCCCCGAGTTCCAAGCCTTACCGGGAACACTATGATGACCAGCCGGCATACACGGCAAACGGCGGGCAGACCAAGACATATTTTATGCTCCGCTCTTACATGGAACAGCTGGAGTACGCAGGCGGCGGTACTATCACGCTGACAGCCGGAACCTACACCCTCAGCCATTCAGTATGTATTCCTTCCAATGTGACAGTGAATCTTTCCGACGGGGTGAAAGTGCAGAAAGTAAAGGCGGTAAATACCAACCTTGCTACCAACAAGACAATGTTTGAGATCGTTCCTCCATCCAAAGAAGGAGTAAAGGATTCTGTGGGCGGCTACAATGGCTCCCAGAACGTGACGATCCAGGGAACGGGGTCAGCAGTGATCGACTGTGACAATGTAGTCAATGCCATGGCAGTGGTAATGGGACATGCCCGCAACGTAAACATCCGCAATATTGCATTTACCAATGAGTATGGTTCACACTTTATCGAGTTGAATTCATCCCAGAATGTGAATATTGAGAATTGTTCCTTTACGGATTTCAGGATTTATGACAACAAAAGCCACAAAGAGGCGATCAATATTGATACCACGGATTCTAATAACAATGGATTCAATTATGAGTGGTCTAACCATGACCGTACGGCATGTGACACGGTAAATATCAATAATTGTATTTTTACCAATATGGGCGTGGCAGTGGGAAGCCACACATACTCTGTAAATACAGCAAACCAGCAGGTCTATCATGAAAATGTGACCATCCAGAACTGTAAGACAAACCAGACCTACAATGCGGCAATCCGTATCTGGAACTGGAGAAATGCAGTGATCAAGGACAACTCCTTCCTGGGAGTCCAGGGGCTGGAGGATAACAAAGGTTATAACTATACATGTATCCTTGTGAGAGGCGCCGTGAATCCGACGATCACCGGAAATACCTTTAGTAAGGGCGGGGTGAAGAAATATTATGCGGTAGTGATCCGTATGCAGTCATCTGCTGAGGTAGAGGCGGCTGTCAATGCCGGGTATGCGGATACAATCTGTGAGATCTCTCCTCAGAACCTAGAAGATTTGAAGAACAATACGGTTCTCGAGGGATGCCATAAGAAATACCGGATCATCAATGCAGACGGTTCTGCTACCGGGGATTATTTTAAAGATTCTTCTGCGGCAGAAGATGGAGATTCTTCTGTATCCGGGGACGGACCAGACGGAGAATAAATGGGATCATTTAACAGGAATGTGGGGTTGCCAATTGACAATCCCACATTCCTACGTTATAATGAAACGATGTAGAATTAATTTCGATGTGCATGTCTTTAGAGGCTTTGTACAGGAATGGAGGAAATGGATAACATGGCTGAAGTGAAGAAGAATATTTTGACAGAGGAAGGGTTAAAGGCTCTGGAAGAGGAACTGCAGGATCTGAAAGTGAACCGCCGTAAAGAGGTTGCTCAGAAGATCAAAGAAGCGAGGGAACAGGGAGACTTATCGGAGAATGCAGAATACGATGCAGCCAAGGAAGAGCAGCGGGATATAGAACTTCGTATCGAAGAGATAGATAAAATATTAAAAAATGCTGAGCTGGTTGTGGATGATGATATTGATTCCAGCGTCATCAATATCGGATGTACCGTTAAGATCAAGGATCTGGAATTCAATGAGGAAATGGAATATAAAATTGTCGGTTCTACCGAGGCAAACAGCCTGAAAGGAAAAATTTCCAATGAGTCTCCTGTGGGAAAAGCTCTGATTGGAGCAAAAAAGGGACAGACAGTCGAGGTGGAGGCGCCATCTGGCGTATTAAAATATAAGATTCTGGAGATCACAAAGAGCTGATCACAGAGTGTAAACATACGAGCGGATACAGAAAGGAAAACAAGAAGGAGAGAGAAAAGTGGCAGAAGATATCAATCAGTTGATGAAGGTCAGGAGAGAAAAACTGGCTGCATTACAGGAAGAGGGAAAAAATCCATTTGAGATTACAAAGTGTGAGGTGAGCCATCATTCCCAGGAGATCAAAGACCAGTATGATGAGCTTGAGGGGACAGAAGTTACAGTGGCAGGACGTCTTATGTCCAAGAGAGTTATGGGAAAGGCATCATTTTGCAATGTTCTGGACAGGGATGGTTCCATTCAGGGCTATGTGGCGAGAGACGAGGTTGGAGAGGACAGCTATAAGGCATTTAAAAAGTTTGATATAGGCGATATCGTGCGCATGGAAGGAAAGGTATTTACCACAAAAATGGGAGAAATATCCATTCATGTAACTGGAATTGAGCTTCTGAGCAAAAGCCTTCAGATCCTTCCGGAAAAATTCCACGGTTTGAAGGATACCGATATCCGCTATCGTCAGAGATATGTAGATCTTATCGTAAATCCAGAGGTCCGTGACACCTTTATCAAGCGTACCCGGATCATCAGTGAGATTCGTCGTTTTCTCGACGACCAGGGATTCCTGGAAGTGGAGACCCCGGTACTTGTACCAATGGCCGGCGGAGCTGCAGCGAGACCCTTTGTGACCCATCACAACACGCTGGACGAAGATCTGAATCTTCGTATTTCACTGGAACTATATTTGAAACGGCTGATCGTGGGCGGTCTTGAGAGAGTGTATGAGATTGGGCGTGTATTTCGTAACGAAGGTTTGTCGATCCGCCACAATCCAGAATTTACCCTTCTGGAGTGTTATCAGGCATTTACAGATTATTATGGCATGATGGATCTGGCTGAAAACCTGTACCGTCAGGTCTGTCAGAATGTACTGGGCACGACGAAGATCAGTTATGACGGTGTAGAGATCGATTTTGCAAAACCATTTGAACGCCTTACCATGGTAGAGGCTGTGAAAAAATATGCGGGAGTGGATTTTGGCGCCATTCAGGACGTGGAAGCAGCCAGACAGGCGGCAAAAGACCATCATATCGAGTATGAGGAGAGGCATGGCAAGGGCGATATCCTGAACCTGTTCTTTGAAGAGTTCGTGGAGGAAAAACTGGATCAGCCGACTTTCATCATGGACCACCCGGTGGAGATCTCTCCCCTTGCGAAGAAAAAGAAAGACAATCCAGAATATACGGAGCGTTTCGAGCTCTTTATCACCAAGAGGGAAATGTGCAACGCCTTTTCCGAGCTGAACGATCCGATCGACCAGAAGGAACGTTTTATGAAGCAGGAAGAAATGTTTGCCGCAGGGGATGAGGAAGCACATCATCTGGATGAAGATTTCATCTGTGCTCTGGAATATGGCATGCCGCCGACGGGAGGCATTGGGTTCGGTATCGACCGGCTGGTGATGCTACTTACGGATTCCGCAGCGATCCGGGATGTGCTGCTGTTCCCGACGCTGAAAAGTCTTGAGAAGTAAGAAGTCTTGAAATGCTGATAAATACAGTGTTTTTTGAATGTGATAAAAGTGTGCAAGATGTATATTTCCATGAATATGGAATTGTAATGGAAAAGATTTTCTTCTTGAAAAAACAGGAGAGGCATGTTATATTAGGTATGTAAAAGGAACAACCGCCCACAAGGTGGGTTGACCAAATAATGTGAATAGAAAAATCCACCCCGTACTCGGTCAAAGTTTAGGGGTGGTTTTTCTATGTATGGTTACTTACAAAACGTAAAAACGAATGTAAGCAATGCCAAAAGGAAAAGACCAAAGGTCATTAAATCCTTAAAATCAAAATGATTTTTCATAGGCATCACCCCATTCTGTAAAAATGAGAGGTCAGCCCACCCTGCAACACGGTTGTGCTTGTGGAGTATTCTACCATAGAGCAGGGGTAAAGACAATTATAATTTAATTGGATTTTGTTTGAAAGTGCATAAAAGGTAATATTGCTATTTTGAAAAATTTTGGGATTCTCCCAGCCAGTCTCCCAAGAAATCGTCCACAACCCCCCTCCCCCAGCTCAGCTGATTATTGAATATAAATTTCTGATACAGTATTCTCCACACCATCGATTTGCAGTCTGACGTGAACTTTTCCATTCTCAAATTCATTCAAAGGATACTGCAACGGTTCGGAAAGATCCGTAACATCAATGGATTTTGCCACACCTCCCTGTACCAGCCACAGGACAAGTTTTGCTCCATCTGGTACTGTGCCACAGGAAATATCAGCGTAAAGCAGTTGAGCGTCTGCGTCCGCAATCGTCATATTCTGTTCTTCCACAAATCCTTCACTGGCACTTCTAAAATCCAGTTTCCAAACGTCATCCAGATAAGTGTTATAATTCATGCTGATTGTACCTAAGTTCCATACCCGGTCGTTAGAAGCAACATTTGTGTTGATACCATTTCCAGTGGCTGCACTGACGATAAAACCTGTCAAGCATACCAGCATAAGCACTATACTAACAGCACCGGCAACCATAAATTTTAAGTGATGCGTTCCTTGTTTTCCCATAACAATATTATCCTCCTTTTCGATATGTGTTCCGCATTCTTCGCAATATTTTGCTTTTACTGAAATAAGCTGTCCGCAAGCCGGACATATCCTTTTGATTTCTGAACGGCGCAGAAAGTAAATCAGCAGTCCGATAAAGGGGGTGGCTGCAAAAACTACAACCGCCCATAGTAATGGGTCGTCGCCACGCCTTTTACAATCCTGATATACCCATGCTGCAAAAAAAGCAGAGGTACACAACGCAAAAAGGATAAAGCAAAGAAGCAGGACAGGAAGCAGCATGGAAAGACCGCTGAAACCATCGCTTTTCAGAAAATACAAACCAAACCGTAAAAAAACTAATAACAAGATAACCGGGATACCGATATAAATCGGAAGCATGTTCTTTTTTGCATTATTCATACCAATACACCTCTTTTCTCAATGCGGATTGTAATGTCCTCTTTTATGTTTGCTCTTTTTACGCCTGCTATGGTAAGCAATATACCAGCCACACCAGCATAAAAGCAGATACCAGCGGCAAAGTAAGATAAATAAATATTTTCAATCATTATCAGAGCAAAAAGAGCCAGCAAAGAAAAAGTGATCAGATTCAAAACCATTGGCAAATACCAAAGTGATAATTTATGCGTAGCAGGTTGTTTTCGCAGGACGGCTTCTTGTTGATACAGAGCCGCTTTGAGTTTATTATTCAGTTCCGGGGCTGGGACATCAGTCATTTTCATAGAAGCCCGGATAACTTTTTCTATTTCCATATTAGAATGATTATCTCTCATAACCAGCATCCTCCAATCTTTTTTTCATTAAGCTTCTTCCCTTGAACAATCGACTTTTCACGGTACCAGGCGGTTTCTTTATAATAGCCGCTATCTGCTCTATGGGACAATCGGAAAGGTAAAATAATATCATCGGGACCTGAAATTTTTCCGGAAGAGTTTGAATGATTTGACGGACTTCTTCCATCAATTCTTTTTGAAGATAACCTTCTTCAATACTTTCTTTGGAATGTAGTACTGTTTCCGTTTCATCATCAAAATTGCTGCAGGGAGCAATTTTGTTTCGGCGTGCCTGTTTTCTTCTGTCGCTTTTCCAAAGATTATGAGCTAAAGAGAAAAATAACGCTTTGGGGTTTTTCTCCCAGTCAAGCGTCCATTCCGTTTCTAACGCTTTTAGGAAAGTTTGTTGATATAAATCCTCGGCATCCGCTTTGTCCGCACAGAGTTTCAGGCAAAATCTATATATATCTGTACCGAAATCATCAATACATTTTTCTATTTCTCTTGCGT
>CAMXSH010000043.1 GCA_947246475.1 uncultured Roseburia sp. | reverse complement strand
CGGTCTGTACTTTGTTAAATATAAGTCCGCCGATACAGAGCAGGAACAGGGCTCCTGAAATAACAATATATTTTTTGAAATTTCCAACAAAGTTGATTGCTTTTCTCTCTCTCTGTACACCAAAGAATTTCGGATTATCCAGCCCCAGGCTGACCAGTCCATACAGGATCCACCTGGTGACAAAGATTGCGGTGAACATAGAAAGAATAATACCAATAGCAAGGGTCTGGGCAAATCCCATAACCGTTCCCGATCCCTTGATGTAAAGTACCACAGCGGCGATCAATGTCGTTACATTACCGTCGATGATCGCAGAGAGCGCTTTCTCAAAACCGATCTTGATGGCAGAGCGGACGGTCTTACCGGTGGCAAGTTCCTCACGGATACGGGTAAATATAATACAGTTGGCATCCACCGCCATACCGATGGCAAGAATTACACCAGCAATACCTGGAAGGGTAAGGGTGACATCCAGCGCATTCAGGGCGAGCAGTGTAGCTGCTACATAAAGAACCAGCGCAAGGGAAGCAGCGGCACCTGGCAGACGATACATCACGATCATAAAGATAATGACAAGGATAAATCCGATGAGACCTGCATAGAGACTGGTCTCCAGTGATGTAAAGCCAAGTTTCGCTCCCACGATATTGGAACGGATGTTTTTCAGTTCCAGGGGAAGGGCACCAATACGAAGGGTAGCTGCCATATCCTCTGCGTCTGAGAATTTATCAAAACTTCCAGAAACAACAGCGACACCGTCAGTGATAGCTGTCTGGATCACTGGTGATGAAACCTCTTTACCGTCATAGATGATGGAAAGAGCTTCTCCTACATGATCACTGGTAACGTTGCCAAACTTCTTGGCGCCCTTTCCATTAAATGTGATCTTAACCACATTCTCTGACATGCCGGTCTGGCTGTCCTGCTGGGACGTCGCCTCCGCAGTGGAGATCATGGATCCGTCCAACAGTACTTTTTCTTTGTCATATGTGGCAGTTTTGTCCTCAGCGATCTGGCAGTCCGTATTCAGTACAAATTCCAGTGCACCGGCTTTTCCCAGCTTGTCCAGCACTGCCTGGGGATCCTCCACATCCGGCACATCTACCGTGACGCGGTTACTTCCCTCCTGATACACCGAAGCTTCCGTACTTTCATTTTCCACACGTTTCTGCATCTTATAGACCGTATCGCTCATTTCCTGGGCCGTCGGATTGCTTTTGGTCGCCTCATAGGTGACACTGACACCTCCGGCAAGGTCGAGACCTAAACGGATATTTTGGGCACTTCCTCTTTTGCCTGCCCCGATACCTGTATATGCGACCACACCCATGGCAACAGTCACAAGCAGCACGAGCAAAATCTGAAAGATACCTTTCGTCTTACTATTCATTGTGAAAATCTCCTTTTCTAAAAATGTACCTAAAAATTATAGCACAAACAAACATGTACTTCAAGTAAAACTCGATAAACATTGAAAACAACACCCTGCAGGGCTGAACATGTCTTTTCCCGCAGTTATCCATCCTTCTTCTTTTTCCTCAGGCGGAGTTCCTTGAAAAAGCCGCTCATCATCTGGCTGCACTCTTCTTCCAGGACTCCCTTTTCCACCTCCACTCTGTGATTGAATCCCTCCATCTGCAGAAGATTCACCACGGAACCAGCACAGCCTGCTTTTGGATTCATGCTGCCGATGACAACCCTGGGGATCCGCGCCTGCACGATGGCACCGGCGCACATAGGGCACGGTTCCAGCGTCACATACATAGTACACCCCTCCAGCCGCCAGTCCCCTAGAACTTTGCTCGCCTTATGTATGGCGCTGATTTCTGCGTGGGCAAGAGTATTTTTTTTCTCATTGCGCTTATTATAACCCCGGGCAATGATCTTTCCCTCCCAGACGATCACACACCCAATAGGCGTCTCCATTTTTCCATATGCCTTTTTTGCCTGACGGATCGCCTCCCGCATAAAGGTTTCATCGGTGCTCATCGCTGTCCTCCATGTTAAAAAGTAAAAATATTGTATCACAAGTCCTAGACAGCGTCAATTTTTTCCTTATGAACTGGTTGCAAACCTCCTGGGAATCTATTATAATAATCAGAAGAACAAAAGAATGTGAGAGGAACGTAGCAATGTATTTTATTTTCCTGTTATTCTGGATACTTTTGAATGGAAAACTGAATCTGGAAATTTTTCTTTTCGGCGTATGTATCTCGCTGGCAGTCTATCTGTTCTGTTGCAGATTTCTTGGCTATTCCCCCAAAAAAGATCTGATCTTTGCCCGCATATCACTGTATGCCCTGGGATATGCCTTTCTTCTCATAGCAGAGATTGTCAAAGCAAATATCGGGGTTTTAAAAGAAATTTATACCGAAAAGACCGAAGTGGAGCCCTGTGTGGTGAAATTTACTTCTCCCTTTGAGTCAGAGGTTTTAAACGTCATTCTGGCAGACTCCATTACCCTGACGCCGGGAACTATCACCGTGGAGCTCTCTGGCAGAGAGTTTACCGTACACTGTCTGGACAAGTCTATGTCGGAAGACCTGGACCGTTCTTCCTTTGTCACATTGTTACAGAAAATAGACCACTGCATAAACGCAAGCTGATAATTCATATAGAACGAAAAACTGACAAAAGGAGAAATCATGTTGCAGACTATACAATCGACTTTTTTTACTGGGGTGCTCATCCTGCTCTCCCTGTGCATCATTGCCTGTCTCATAGCGGCCATCAAAGGGCCGTCTCTGGGAGACCGGATGGTGGCGGCAAATATGACCGGAACACTGACTATCATCACCATCTGTATCCTGGCTTGGCATCTTGGTGAGGGATGGCTGGTGGACGTAGCTCTGATCTATGCTATGCTGAGTTTTATCGCGGTAGTCGTCCTGACAAAGATTTTTATAGGAAGCTACAGATCCAGTTCAGAAGAGGACGAGGACGATCCCCAGTGATCTATATATAAAATAATACAAAAGAAGCCGATGACGCTCTTATGCAGACGGCTTCAGAATGGAGAATAGTATGGAATGGTTACGATTCGCCATTGCGGCACTGCTTATCCTTGGCGGTATCTTCACTGCCATATCTGCGGCGATCGGCGTATTCAAATTTAAGGAATGCCTTACAAGAATGCATGCGGCAGCCATGGGGGACACCCTTGCCCTGGCGCTGGTGCTGATGGGACTTGTCCTGCTCTTTGGCATATCCTTCACCTCTTTGAAACTGGTGCTTGTGATCGTTTTTTTATGGCTGGCAAGCCCCGTATCCAGTCACCTGATCGCTCAGATGATGTATGAAAGGAAGAAAAGGGAAGATGACAATATTTAGCCTGATACTCGTTATATTTCTTATAATATGCGCTGTCGCTGTATGCCTGAATAAGAATCTTCTGACATCCATCGTGATCTTTATGTCATACAGTGTGATCATGTGTATCCTATGGATCATTCTGGAATCCCCGGATCTCGCCATTACAGAAGCAGCAGTAGGCGCCGGCGTTACCAGTGTGCTCTTTTTTGTAACCCTGAAACGGATTCACGCCATCAACACGGATGAGCGCAGCGAAAACACCCCCACAGATAATATAGATGAAGGGAAAGAGGCAGAACGATCATGAGTAAACTGAGAGAAGATTATGAGAAAACATGGTGGCGCAGGCTGGAGCGTTTTGTAAACGGTGAACGCATCGAAGTTCATGAGTATCATGATATTTTTGAACAGAATCCATCTTTTCTGAAAGAAGATATCCAGAAAAATGATCCTGTGACACCAGATAAGAAAAAGAACAAATCAGAATGGCCCGAGCGTCTTGAGACACTGAAAGAGCTGTATAACCGATATGAGAAATGGCCGGAGACCAAAGGTATCACGATCTTCAAGCGGATCTATGGCTGCATGGCTGTGCTTTTTTGTCTTGCACTGATCACTGTACTCCTGGTCACTGTTTCCAACCTTCCTGCTTTTGGAAGCTCACATAATCCGGCTTCCAATGAGGTAGTGCAGCGATACATCGAAGAGGGCCTTGCCGAAACCGGCGCTGTCAACATCGTAGCGGGGATGATCCTGGACTACCGTGCTTTTGACACGCTGGGGGAATCCCATGTTCTCTTTATCGCCGCCACCTGTGTCATGATCCTTCTGCGCAAAGACAGGCAGGGAAAGAAACATACGGTAAGAAAAGATAAAACACCCCAGGCAAAACCCGATCCAATCCTAAAAGCAGCTGCAACACTGCTCACCCCCTTTATCCTGATCTTCGGGATTTATATTGTGCTGAATGGACATCTTTCTCCCGGAGGAGGCTTTTCCGGGGGAGCCATAATAGGTGCGGGACTGATACTGGCGGCAAATGCTTTCGGCTTTGAGCAGACTGGCAGGTTTTTCACCCGGAAAACCTATTCTGCCATATCCCTGTTTGCCCTGCTGTTTTATTCCGCCGCTAAAAGCTATTCCTTTTATACCGGCGCCAACCATATTGAAAGCATCATCTCCAAGGGCACTCCTGGTGCCATTTTGAGCAGCGGACTGATCCTGCCCCTGAACATCTGCGTCGGCATGGTAGTGGCTTGTACGATGTACGGATTTTACTCTCTGTTTAAAAAGGGGGAATTGTAGATGAATAACGCTATATTTACCAATTACTATGAAGTGGCAGCCGTTATCCTTTTTGGAATCGGTCTGACTACCCTTCTTCTTCATAAAAATCTGATCAAAAAAATTATGGGATTTAATATTATGGATACAGCGATTTATCTGTTCCTGACTTCTAAGGGCTACATTATGAGCCACCTGGCACCGATCCTGGTGGGCGCGGATATCCCGGTTCCTTCGGGAAATGCTGTAAAAACATATACGAACCCGATCCCAAGTGGACTCGTTCTGACAGGAATTGTTGTCTCTGTCAGCGTCACAGCACTGATGCTTGCCATCACTGTCCGCCTTTACAAACGATATGGCACGCTGGATATCGACCAGATCGCCCTAAGTGCCAAGAGAGAGGAGATTTAGCATGAGCCTGGTTCAGAACTTTCCTTTTTTTAATATTATCATGTGCCTGGCTGGCGGCGTCACCTGTTCTGTCCTCAGGGGAAAATACGCAAGGCGTCTGACCATGGGACTTTTGACCGTGATATTGTGCATGTCTGCCTTTGTTCTCGCCTTTGTATTTCAGACTGGTGAAAGCTATACTTTTATGATGGGGCACTTTCCGGCGCCCTGGGGCAACGAGATCCGTGTAGGAATCTTAGAGGCTCTGATGGCTGTCTTTTTCAGTTTTATTATGATCCTCTCCATCCTCGGAGGAGGGAAGTACATCCTCTCTGACATCATAGAAAGCAAACAAAATCTTTTCTATGTACTGATCAACCTTATGATGAGCTCCCTTCTGGCTCTCATCTACACCAACGATCTCTTTACCGCCTATGTATTCATAGAGATCAATACCATCGCCGCCGGCGGACTGATCCTGATCCGGGATACTGGACATACTCTGGTGGCAGCTACCAAGTACATGATCATGAGCCTGATTGGTTCCGGTCTGATCCTCATCGGACTTTCCATGCTTTATGGGATCACCGGACATCTTCTCATGTCGAACATACATGAAAGCGTAATTCAGATCAACGCCAACGGTCAGTATACCATTCCTCTCACGGTGATTATCGTATTTATCTGTGTGGGTCTGGCTATCAAGTCGGCACTGTTTCCCTTTCATTCCTGGCTTCCGGATGCCTACAGCTACGGAACGGCAGCTTCCAGCGCCATTCTCTCCAGCCTGGTATCCAAGAGCTACATCTTTTTGCTGATCAAGATTTTCTACCGCGTGATCGGACTGGATATCATCATGCACTACCATGTAGAAAACATCCTGTTTATTTTCGCGATCCTGGGCATGATCCTGGGATCTGTCAGCGCCATCCACCAGATGGACATAAGACGGATGATCGCGTTTTCCTCGGTGGCACAGATCGGCTATATCTACATGGGCATCGGACTGGATACAGAGGCGGGTATTCTCGCCGCCCTCTTCCATGTCATTTCCCATGCGGCATCCAAGTCACTGCTGTTTATCTCTGCCAGAGGGCTGTCGGAAGTATCAGGAAACAGCAAGCTGTTTCCCGATTTAAAGGGCGCCGGCTACCGGAACATCATAGCCGGTATCGGTTTCAGTACGGGGGCTCTTTCGATGATTGGTATCCCTCTCTTTGCCGGGTTTACCTCTAAGGTTTATTTTGCCCTCGCCACTCTGGAGTCCTCGCCCTTTAAGCTCTGGACTGCGATGATCGCCCTGGCTATCAGTACGGTGCTGAATGCCGTTTATTTTCTACACACGGTACTTACCATATATACACCGGTCAACAAGACAGACCGGATCGGATTCCGGGCAAAGCGGCAGTTTACTCTTGCCATCCTGCTTTTTGTCCTTTTGAACTTGTTTCTGGGAATTGGTTCCAACCTCGTATGGCAGACGATCCAGTTGGGAACAGACATGTTTATGTAATAAAAGCACGGCTGAGAAGCGCCCACCTCTAAAGAATTGCCTGTGGCCATTCTTTTGCTCCGCAAATAACGAAGTTTTATATAAAAGGAGGCTGTTATGCTGGCGATACCAGTTTTACTGCCGCTGTTCTGCGGCATAATATTATTTTTTGCTTCTCCCCATCTGGAGCAGTATCTTCCAGAGCGGAGAAACTGGCTGACCGGCTTTACCGGCCTGGTCACCATCCTTGTTTTTCTGTGCACCCTTGTCAACCTTGCGGCGCCGGAAAACACTTTAATCCTCTGGCACATCAAAGAAGACGTACCAGTCATGTTCCACCTCGACCGCTTGGGAAAACTTTTTGCAGCCCTCGTTACAGCCATGTGGCTCCCAGTCACCATGCATTCCTTTGAATACATGAAACATGAATGGAAAAATGTACGGTTTTATGGCTGTCATCTTATGACCCTCGGGGTAATTGTGGGCATCTGCAGCGCGGGAAACCTGGTCACCATGTACCTTTTCTATGAGGGTATGACCCTTGCCACCATCGGCTATGTCATCCACTCCCAGACAAAAGAAGCCATATCTGCCGGTTTTAAGTATATCTTTTACTCCATCGCCGGGGCATTTCTCGGTCTGATGGGATTTTTCTATATCTATCAGTTCGGCACTACCCTTGCCTTCACGCCGGGAGGTGTGCTGGACCCAGCGAAGGTGGCAGGACATGAGGGGCTTCTCCTTGTGATCCTCTTTGGGATGATCGTGGGCTTCGGCTCTAAGGCAGGTATGTTTCCTCTGCATGGCTGGCTTTCCACAGCCCATCCAGTGGCTCCTGCCCCTGCAAGCGCCATCCTCTCCGGTATCAATACAAAAATGGGAGTCCTTGCCATCATCCGTGTAATCTACTATATCGCCGGGGTATCATTCCTGAAAGACACCTGGGTGCAGACTGCATTTATTACCCTAACGCTGATCACCGTATTTATGGGATCGATGCTCGCCTACAAAGAAAAAATACTTAAACGGCGGCTTGCTTATTCTTCGGTCAGCCAGGTATCCTATATCCTGTTCGGGGCAGCTTTGATGCATCCCTTGGCTCTGGCTGGTGCGCTGACACATGTTATCTTTCACTCCGTTATGAAAAATGGATTGTTCCTCTGTGCCGGCTCTATTATTTATAAGACAGGAAAAACTAAAATAGACGAATTAAAGGGAATCGGCAAACAGATGCCTGTAACCCTGATCTGCCTTACCCTGTTTGGGATCTCCATGGTGGGCATTCCGCCATTTTGTGGGTTCTTTAGCAAAAAGGACCTCTGTCTGGGGGCTTTGGCGTCTGGGATTCCCATTGTGCGCTATGCTGGTCCAGTGATCCTTCTGATCAGCGCCCTGCTGACCGCTGGCTATCTTCTGGTTCCCGCCTTCCATGCATTTTACCGTACACCAGAGGGGGTAAAGGAAGGAGAAGCGCCAAAGCGCTGTGAGGCAGGTCTCTGGATCCTGATCCCTCTTATTCTTCTGGCAGCCGCCGCTGTCATGCTGGGACTCTGCTTTTCCAGTTTTGAGAAACTCTGTACCGATATCGCATACTTAAATGGTATTTTTTAAATAAGCCTGGCGGAACTGCCTGACGGCAAACCAACGGCGTGAAAGAAATGGTGATAAAATGAATGGAATCTTACTTATTATACCTGTTCTTCTTCCCATACTGGGCGGAATGCTGCTTTCCCTGTTCCCATTTAAGAGCAGAAAGCAGCGCAATATTTATGTGGAAACCATCGTGGTGATCAATTCCCTGTTGATGTGGTATCTGCTGATCACACATCCTATGTCCTACACGAGACTGATCAACCTGGCAGGCATGCTGGAAGTATCTGTCCATCTGGACGGCGCCGGCATGATCTTTGCAGCACTGGTAGCCACCCTGTGGCCCTTTGCCACACTGTATGCTTTTGAATACATGAAACACGAGGGAAGTGAGAAGCGTTTTTTTTCCTTTTACACCGTCACCTACGGCATCACTCTTGGTATCGCGCTGTCTGCCAACCTCATGACCATGTATATGTTCTATGAGATGCTGACACTGGTTACCATTCCTCTGGTTATGCACTCATTTAGAAAGGAAGCGAGATTTGCCGGCCGGAAGTATGCTTATTATTCCATTGGTGGCGCGGCCTTTGCCTTTATCGGCTTTATCTTTATCCTGAATTATGGAAGTTCGATGAATTTCACCTTTGGCGGCGTACTGGACACAGCTAAGATTGGAGCGGATACCAATGTACTCCTCGCCGTCTTTGTATTCATGGTACTTGGCTTTGGTGTAAAAGCTGCGATTTTCCCGCTGCATGGCTGGCTGCCCACCGCCTCCATCGCACCGACCCCGGTCACAGCCCTGCTCCACGCAGTCGCCGTAGTCAAATCCGGCGCCTTCGCCATCATCCGTATCACCTACTACATCTTCGGGACCGAATTTTTACTGGGCACCTGGGCACAATATACCGTCCTTTTATTTGTGGCGGCAACAATCCTGTATTGTTCTTCCAGTGCCGTTAAAGAACAACATTTAAAGCGCCGTTTCGCCTACTCCACCTCCAGCAACCTTTCCTATATCCTGCTCGGCGTACTCCTTATGGCACCGGGAGGACTGGTGGGAGGATTTACCCATATGATCTTCCACGGTGTTATGAAGATCACTCTGTTTTTTGCCGTGGGCGCTATCATGCACCAGACCGGCAGCACCTATATATATGAAATATCTGGATATGGAAAAAAGATGCCCGTGGTCTTTACCTGCCTGTCCATCGCTGGGCTGGCCCTGATCGGGATTCCGCCCCTCACCGGATTTATCAGCAAATGGAATATCGCTACGGCTGCCGCCGGCGCCTGGCAGCAGGGAAACAGACTGGCTCCGGTGATGATCTGTATTCTGATCCTGTCCGCCTTCCTAACATCGATCTATATCTTTACAATCATAATAAAAGCCTATCTGCCGGCAAAGTTTACATCGGCACCAGGCGGACAGGCTCCGTCGGAACGACAGGCAGACAGCAGCAGGGAGGTCTGTGATCCAAACTGGCTCATGAAACTACCCATGATCCTGTTTGCCATATTGATCTTTTTATTCGGCATATATTCCGCGCCCCTGATGAACTTTTTCAGCCTGGTGGCGTCAGGACGGATCTAGGAGGTGATGACATATGGATTGTTCAATGATGAGTTTTACACTGAAAAACCCGATAAGCCCTTATTTTATCGGAATCACACTGGCTGTATACCTGGTCACTGCCAGCACACTTCCCCAGCTTCTAAAAGGCTCCCGGAATAACAGACGATTTTTATTGTTTTATATACTGACTGGCGCAGCTTCCCTGGGAATTTTCGCCGCTGCAGATTTTTTTACCCTGTTCTGCTTTTTCGAGATCATGACGTTATGTTCCTTTGCCTATGTGGGCTGCGATGAGAGTCAGGCTTCACGGAAAGCTGCCATGTCCTATCTGATGTATGGTATCCTGGGCGGACTTGTCATGCTCTTTGGTCTTATGCTGATCTACTGGCATTTGGGGACACTGAACTTTCAGCTGCTGGCAGATACTTCTTTTGCACCGGCTGACACACCTCTGCTCTACACTGCCGGAAGCTGTCTTCTCTTTGGATTTGGCGCAAAGGCAGGCATGTTTCCTCTCCACACCTGGCTGCCAAAGACCTATACCGCAGCGCCTTGTGCCGGTACAACGGTTCTATCGGCTGTACTGTCTAAAACCGGTATTTACGGAATCCTTATGGTAAGCTTATGTCTTTTTCAAAACAATCCCGCAGGGGAAGCCTGGGTGGCTGCCCTGTTGATACTGGGCTGCCTGACAATGTTCACCGGGGGACTGCTGGGGCTGTTTTCCACCAATGTAAAACGGACCCTCGCCTGTTCTTCTATGTCCCAGATCGGATTTATCCTGCTGGCCATCGGATGCAGCGATTCCCTGGCTGCCCTGCTCCACACAGTAAACCACTCCTTGTTTAAGCTGATCCTCTTCACCATCGTCTCCTTCCTCTTTGGCATGACTGGGGAACTGGATTATAACCGCCTTGCCGGTTTTGCCAACCACAAGTGGTGGCTGAGACTGCCATTTATCTGTGCCGCCCTGGGAATCAGCGGTGTTCCTTTGTTCAGCGGATTTGTGAGCAAAACATTGATCCACCATGGAATTGAAACCTGTATGCACATATCTCCTTATGCCGATGTGTATAAGGGCGTAGAATGGATCTTTCTCATATCCGGCGGCATGACCTTTGCCTATATGCTGAAAATGTACTTTGCCCTGTTCCACAACCATCCTCAGGAAGAAAGCTGCCGGGAAGATACCTGTATCGCAAAACCGGGATCCCTCTCTGTATTCCTGCTGTATGCCTTTAGTTTTCTCTGTCCCGCCATCGGACTGTATCCGGAGGCGCTGCGGCTGATCCCCGTGTGGGAAAACCTCAAAGGAATACTGATCTCACTCTCCATCGGCGCCCTGATCTATCTCATCTTCATCCGCACCTGCACGATGAAACAGGAGAGCCAGGAGAAACGTTCCTATACCCGATATATGGATATTTATCCTTCCTGGCTGGATATCGAAGAACTGGTTTACAAACCACTATTTTTGAAAATACTGCCCTTTATCGGCGCTCTGTTCAGCCGGGCTGCCGACCGCCTGATGGATGGGTTTTCGATCTTCATAATGAAAACACTGCTGCGTCCCAGAGGACGCTCCCATGTGCGCAATGATCACCCACTCGCCTATGCCGCCGGCAAAGTGGCCGACGCTATCTTCACACTGGTGCATGTGAAGATCCGGAAAAAACCTCCGGTATCCCGGGCTTCCTATGCAGATCTGTTCACCGTTGGAAGCACCGAATTCAGCCGTACCGCCAGACTGGTTCTCTACAGTGTATCTTTCGGACTTCTCTTGTTTGCACTAGGACTTACGGCGACACTGGTATATCTGCTTGCTACTCTTCAATAATCTTAAAAAAGGGGGATCACTTATGAAGTGGATCAAATTTACACTGGATACCCACACTGACGCTGTGGATATCCTGAGCTATATGTTAGACGAGATCGGTGTGGAGGGAATTGAAATTGAAGACCACCTTCCACTGAGCGAATCAGAAAAAAAACAGATGTATGTGGATATCCTGCCGGATCCGGAGATCAATGACGGTTCTGCCAAAGTCCACTTCTATATGGAACCTCAGGACTGCAATCCCGAAAAGATCATGCTCCAGGTTCACGAGATCTTTCAGGAGATAAAAGCTTATACGAATATAGGCAACGGCACCGTAAGCCTCTCTGAGACAGAAGACAAGGACTGGATCAATAACTGGAAAACCTTTTTTAAACCCTTCCGCGCCGCTGACAACGTAATCGTAAAACCCACCTGGGAGGCATGTACATTAGAAGACTACCTGCCTGGCAGGGATATCGTGATCGACATCGATCCGGGCATCGCTTTCGGAACAGGAACCCATGAGACCACAAAGCTCTGTATCCAGGCACTGTCCAGAACCAGCTGTCAGGGCAAGCGCATTCTGGATGTGGGCTGTGGAAGCGGAATTCTCGCCATCTCGGCACTGAAACTAGGCGCCTCCTTCGCGGCTGCCACAGATATCGATGAAACAGCAGTGGAAGTCGCCAGAGAGAATATGCTCGTGAATCATATACCTCCTGAATCCTTTCAGCTCTTTGCGGGAGACCTGATCGGCAACGTGGCTTCTGACCACTCTTACACTTTTCATGCCCCGGCAAACACCACGTCTCTCGGGGAAAAGATCGGAGACGGATATGATATCATCGTGGCAAATATCCTCGCCGACGTCATCATCCCCCTGTCCGGCGTTCTACGCCCGCATCTAAAAGAAGGAGGGATTTTTATTTCCTCTGGCATCATCAATACAAAGGCGGATGAAGTAGAGACCGCCTTAAAACAAAATAGCTTTAAAATCCTTTCAAAAGAAACTTTGAGGGAATGGGTCTGCTTTATTGCTTCTTAACATTTTTCTTTGTTCAATGCATCATTTTCCCCTTTCAGAACTCTTATATATAGAAGCTTCGATAACACTGCCGCTAAAACGGCAGTGTTGCACTACTACGTGCAAAAACGATGGAGGACGGCTTATGAAAACAAATTTACCTGAACTCGTCAGGCAGGCAAGGCAGGGAGATGTCTTTGCTTTCGCCCGGCTCTATGAAGAAATCTATAAAGATTTGTACCGCTTTGCCTACTGTACCGTAAAAAACTCCCATACCGCAGAAGATGTGGTCAGCGATTCGGTGCTCAACGCCTATGAAAACATACATAAGCTGCGAAAAAATGAATCCTTCCGCAGCTGGATGTTTCAGATTGTGGCAAATGAATGTAAGAGGCAGTTCCGGCTGCAGTCAAAAACAGTCCCTTATGAGACAGATGTAGTACATGATATTCCACAGCCAGCTGCCGATCCTACAGACCGTCTGGCGATCCAGCAGGCATTTGACCTCCTGAACGGACAGGAGCGCCTGATCGTGGGACTAAGTCTCTATGGTGGTTACAGCGGCAAGGAGATCGCCCGCTTTCTTCATAAAAAAGAAAGCACGGTTCGTTCCATGAAGAGCCGTGCGCTGGACAAAATGAAGCAAATACTGGAGGTGTCAGAAGATGATTGAGAAAAAATTAAGACAATTGAGCGAAGATATTGCAATACCGGATACACTGAAACCAGAACAGGTCGAACAAAAACTTCAGCACTCAAAGGCCGGGCATCAGAGCCGGTATGCCAGACGTTTCACTACCAGGCTCGCCCTAGGGGCTGCCTGTATTCTGCTGGTGGCTGCTGTGGGAAATTATCTGCTGGCTTCTGGCATCCTGAATCATAATTCCCCGGATCCGGCAGCTGGGCAGAATCCAGGCCCACAGTTAGATTCCAGCCCGCCGGCGTCCGTCTCCCAGCCACCAGAAGGAGAAGCCGCACCAGAGGGAGAAGTATACGAGACACTGAGACAGAAAATAGCTTTGGATCTGGAAAGCAGCGGGGACTGTCTTAACTATGAAAAGGAATATGATCTGGCAGAAGCTGTCCCAGAGCAATCAAAAGCTGCTGATACCGCAGGAAGTACTGCGGACTCCGCACAAAAGAGCTCCTCCAAAGAATACTCCGGCACCAATCTCCAGGTACAGAACGTAGATGAAGGCGACGTGGTAAAAACCGACGGAACTTATATCTACACTTCTGCCACCGATGCTTTGGGGAGCATCGTGTGCATTTATAAAGCCGAGGGAAAGGACACGAAAAAACTGACAGAGCTCACCGTGGATTCCATGAACATTTCAGAGATGTATATAAAAGACCATTTTCTCGTACTGGTAGGCAGCGACTGGGAAAAGCAGTCCACCTCAGAAAAGAAAAAATCATCCGGAGCCTATACGGAAAACAACATTCAGCAGGAAAATACCCTGGTTCTGGTCTATGACATTACAGATAAAGAAAACCCAAAGCAGACCTTCCATAAAAACCAGTCCGGAATCTATTCTAACTCCCGTATCAGCGGAAACTATCTCTATACCTATTCGGTGATGACCGCTGAATCCGCTGACAAAAAGGATAAACCGAAATGCTACATCCCCTCCGTGGGGGGCAGCCTGGTTCCAGAAGACCGTCTGGTGATCCCCTCTGGCGTCTCCTCCCACTCCTATATGGTTTTCACTTCGCTGGACATCATGGGGGGAACTGACTTCGCCGATACTTTATCCATTCTCGGCGGTGATGGTATCTGCTATGTCAGCGAAGGGAATATTTACATCGCCTCTCTGACGGCAGACTACACCAAAACAACCATCCGCCGTTTTCACTATCAGGATGGAAAACTCACAGATAATGGCGAAAAGACCATCCGCGGGAAGATACTTAACCAGTTTTCCATGGACGAGTACGAAGGAAAACTACGCTTTGTCGCCACCACAGAAAACTCCGGCAGAACAAAAACCTCTAACGGGCTTTATGTTCTGGATGAAGACATGGAACTATTAGGCAAAGTTGACCGTCTCGCCAAATCAGAACGTATTTACTCCGCCCGGTTTATGGGGGACAAAGCATATTTTGTAACCTACCGGGAGACGGATCCGGTATTCCTGGTGGATCTTTCCGATCCCTCCACCCCCGTAGTAAAGGATAAGCTGAAAATCCCCGGATTCTCCGAATATCTTCAGAGCTATGGGGAGGGGCTGATGCTGGGGATCGGCAGCAACATCAATAAAAACTGGGATACCCAGATAAAGCTGACGATGTTTGATATTTCCTCCGGCACTAATATCCGGGAAATGCACACCAAACTTCTGGAAATGGATACCTACGGCCTGGCAGGGAAAAATCATAAAGCAATCCTGGCAGCCCCTGGAAAAAATCTCATTGGCTTTGCGGCAGAATCCTATGATAAGAAAGGAAAACAAAAGATCACATACCGTCTCTATTCTTATGACAAGAAGAAGGGCTTTCAAAAGCTTGCCACCCTCTCGCCAAAAGACATGGAAATGTCTTCTGCCAGGGGATTGTATATCGGCGAACATTTCTATCTGGCTGACGAAGATGGGATGGGAGGAATATATGTATACGATCTGAACACCTTTAAACAGCTGGCTAAGGTCATAAAATAAAAAGCCCGGCTGAAAAAAAACGCGGGTTTCAAAAGGGGCTGTCCTGAAATGACAGCCCCTTAAACAATCACCTTATCTTGATGACACCGTTAAACTAATTGAATCCATATAATTTTCTGGAAATACTGTAGCCCCAGACTACCATCTTGCGGCCAGCCTTTCCCCGTATCTGCATTGGCTTGCTGAGCACCTGCTTATTTACAAGACGAAAGGTGTTGCGGCTGGAGTTTTTCAGATACTTCCGTCCGCTTTTCCAGGCTCTCCTCGGAACCTTCTTTGATCAGAAATACAGAACTGACTGTCATCATCATAGCAAGGTATTTGACCATATAATCTCTGAGTTTCTTATTCTTGATCTTATTCAGATCATGGGCATCGATCATAAGCTTATTTACCTTGATCTGCTGATCGATACGTCCCATCATCACTTTCTCATTCACCGACTGGTCATCCCTGCCAATAAAATAACGGTACAGATCTACATCCATATAGTACATTGTCTTTACATAAGGCAACGGTGTATATACAAATATATTATCCACATAAAAAGTGTGCTTAGGGAGCTCCAGCCCACAATCCAAAAGCATCTGCGTGCGGTAAATCACCGAATGCATCAGTATGTTCTGGCTGATCTTAAATTTTTTGATATCGTTCCAGCCAAATACCTTCTCCTGGGGAAAAACTCCTTCATAGCGGATCGCCTTGTGCTTATGAACACTAGGCTTTTCATACACATAGTTTGCCAGAAACATATCTACCAGCTGGCCTTCCCGGATAAAGCTGCGAAGCTTCTCCAACACCTTGACCAGTGCTTCCCTGTCCAGCCAGTCATCACTATCCAGCACCTTATAATACAAACCTTTTGCATTTCTAATGCCAGCATTTACTGCCTCGCCGTGTCCTCCATTTTCCTGGTGGATCACCCGGATGATCCCGGGATACTCCTGCTCCAGCTCATCGGCTATTTTTCCCGTATCGTCGACGGAACCGTCATTTATAATAAGGATCTCCACGTCTTCTCCACCCACCAGCACACTTTCCACAGCATGGCGCATGTAATCCTGAGAATTATAACATGGAATCGCAACTGTTAAAATCTTCATTGTTCTCCTATACCCTCTCTGCCAAATCCAATGCCCGTTCTACAATGGCATCAATATTGTAGTACTTATATTCCGCCAGTCTTCCAAGCAGATAAAATCCTGGAATCTGATCTACCAGCGCCTTATACTTCTCAAATAAGGCATCATTCTCTGGATTATTGATGGCATAATAGGGAATTTCTCCTTTGCTCCCCGAATATGCCTTAGGATACTCTTTCACAATAGTGGTATCCTCCATATCCAGCTGACCGGACAGATATTTAAATTCTGTAATTCTCGTAAACTCCTCACTCACAGTGTAATTGACCACCGCATGACTCTGATAAAATGGTTTCTCATAATGTTCAAAGTGAAAATCCAAAGAGCGATAGGGAAGCCTTCCATAACAGCAGCCAAAAAACTCATCCAATGCACCAGTAAAGATCACATCACCGTAAAATGGTTCTTCCTCAAAATGCACTTTGATATCTCCCTCCGGATCCAGACGCAGCACTTCTGTCCCCTGGCAGTTCAGCCGGATATCAATCCCAGCGTAATCCAGCATTTTTTCAAAAATCCCCGTATATCCATGTAAGGGAATTCCCTGGAACGTATCTTGAAAATACCGGTTATCACGGCTCAATAATACCGGAACTCTTCCGGAAACTGCCGGATCGATCTCCTTGGGCGACTTGCCCCACTGCTTCATAGTATACTTAAGAAAAATGTTTTCATACACATACTGTGCAATTTCCTGAAGTTCTTCATCCGGGTGATTCATGAGTTCCAGGATCGGAACTCTCGCCCCCTGTCCAAAAGAGGAAATAAGTTTCTTTTCCAGCTCCGTAGCCCGTTCACCATACACCATCTCCAGCGTATTTAGGTTAAAGGGTATGGGAAGCTCTCTCTCCCCGATCTTTCCCACCACCTCATGCTGAAATGGGTACCACTGGGTAAACCGGGACAGGTATTTATATACCCGCTCACTGTTCGTATGAAATATATGAGGTCCATATTGATGGATCAGTATTCCATATTCGTCCTTACAGTCGTAGCAGTTGCCGCCGATATGGGGTCTGGAATCCAAGATCAGAACCCGCTTATTTTTCTTCTCAGCCAGTTCCCTGGCCACAACAGCACCTGCAAATCCACAACCGATCACTATACTGTCATACATACTGTTCTCCAATCCACTAATGCAGCAGGAATTCTGCTGTATTAGTCCAAAAAGCGCATCTTATTTTCTTTCGATCCCTTCTTGACCGGTGCTGCTGCCACTGGGCGGTTCATCCCCGCAGCATCTTTGAGACCGCTGGACAATTTATCTTTACATTGTTTGCAAAAACGTCCTGTCTTGATCAGAGTACCACAATTTTCACATTCAATTCCCACTGGTGAATCTTCAGAAAAACATAATCTTTCTTCTTTCACCCAGCGTTTGATCTGACGGATCGATACCTCCATCTCTTCCGCCAGTTCATTGATCCCGATCTTCGGATGCTCATACACATATTTTTTCACTTCTGTAAATTTTTCATCCATTTTTTTTACACACTGCGGACAAATTCTTGATCCACTTATATAGTTAAAAAGTTTACCGCAGTTCTTACATGTAATCACTTCCATACCATCTACCTGCCTTCCTCCATGCCAATAAATGTCATGGTTTTAGTCTCCCCTGCCTATACAGAGACAGAGAAAATATATTCTGTTAGTTCCTGTCTCTTTTAATGCTTTTCCACAGGCCTCCAATGTGGCGCCTGTCGTATAGATATCGTCTACCAGCAGCACGTTCCGATATGGTCTGCCGGTCTGAATGACACCAAAGCTCCTTTGAAGGTTTTCTATCCTCGCCCTCACACCAAGACCTTTCTGTGGTCTGGTATTTTCTGTACGTATCAGATAATCCCCTGTCACAGGAATCCCCAGTTCCATTCCAATCTGTGCCGCTATGTATTCTGCCTGGTTAAATCCCCGGAAGCGAAGCTTCTTTTTATGCACCGGCACCGGGAGGATCACTTCCGGAAAAATCTCTTTGATCCAAGTACCATATCTTTTTATGAGCTCTCCGGCAAAATATGCGCCACATGAAAGTTCTCCGCCATATTTAAAATTTGCAATGGCAGTCTGCATCATGCGGTCATAAGAATACAATGCCATTCCCTTTGTCACATAAAATGTTTTCCCCCGGCAGTCCCCGCACAGTTCCTCCCCGGAGACTTCCAGAGACTTGGAACATCGCTTGCAGCGGGGTTCTGTCACAGGATGAAGCTGTCTTTGACAGGCGCTGCATAATGCCTCTGTCCTCCTCTTTTTCAGAATATCGTGGCAAATGACACATTTATCCGGAAATACTGCATCCAGCAATAAATTCCACAAAATTACCCCTTTCCACAGGGCAAACCGCTCATTATTATTTTACCAGAGATTTAGTGGTATTGCAATTCTTTTAAACGAATTTCCAATGTGGAATATCTTTTTTGTTCAGATTTATTGCCGATCATATCGTAAACTGCCTTTTTGCTCCCAACAATTGTCACACACTGCCTGCCTCGGGTAACCGCTGTATACAAAAGATTGCGGTTCATCAGCACCCTGGGACCTCCCATCAGGGGGATGACCACTGCCGGATACTCGCTTCCCTGGGATTTATGGATCGTAATGGCATATGCCAGTTCCAGCTCATCCATATCCCCAGATCCATAAGTGACCAGCTTTTCTTCATCAAAGGCTACTGTTATTTCTTTATTGAACAGATCAACCTGGCGGATCACACCGCAGTCACCGTTAAACACACCGGTGCCCTCTTCGATGACCACGCCATGAAATCCCTCTACCCTCCAGGGCATCTGATAGTTGTTTTTGATCTGCATCACCTTATCTCCCTCACGGAAAATAACGCCGTGGACTTCCAGCTGTGGTTTTCCCTCCTGCTCCGGATTCAGATATTTCTGCAGGATCTGATTGCACCGGATTACGCCCAGATCCCCCTTTTTCATAGGGGTCAATACCTGTACGTCAAAGGGAGTGCAGTCTGTGTATCCAGGCATCTTATCCCGCACCAGCCAGAGCATCACCTCCAGCACACCGTGGCTGTCTTCTCTTTCCAGGCAGAAAAAGTCCTGACTCTTATTATCCAGAGCGATAGGTTCTCCGTGATTGATCCGGTGGGCGTTGACTACAATATCACTTTCCGCCGCCTGGCGGAAGATCCGCTCCAGCCTCACCACACTGCAGCAGCCGGAGCCGATAATATCTTTCAGCACATTTCCCGGCCCTACACTGGGCAGCTGGTTTACGTCCCCCACCAGGATCAATCTCGTCCCCACGGAGACCGCTTTTAAAAGACTGGTAAAAAGATAAATATCCACCATGGACATCTCATCAATGATCACCACATCTGCTTCCAGAGGATTCCATTCATTCCGTTCAAATACTCCCTGCCCCTCCGCCTCCGAAAAGGAAACCTCATTTTCCGCCATCCCCGCGCCATTGTACTGGAGCATCCGGTGAATGGTCTGGGTCTCCCTGCCCGTGGTTTCACTCATCCGCTTGGCAGCCCTCCCCGTGGGCGCTGCAAGCAGGATCGTCTGACCCTGGGATTCCAGAAGCTTGATGATCATATTGATGGTGGTGGTTTTTCCCGTTCCAGGTCCCCCTGTCACCACCAGCAGCCCATGGCTCATGGACTCCCTGACAGCCAGCACCTGCTGCTCTTCCAGTTCAATATCCGATTCTTTCTGAAGCTTTTTGATCAGCCGGTCCAGGGAATCGTCATAATCCGCTGATACATTTTCGATATCAAGAAGCATTCTGGCACAATTCATTTCATTATAATACAGATTGGGAAGATAAATCTTGTCCCCGTCCCGGATGACGCTCTTATCCATCTCCATTTCGTCGGTCATCCGCATGAGGCGCTCCACACCCACACCGAGAAATTCCACACAGTTACGGTACAGAAGTTCTTCCGGCATATATATATGCCCGGAATTGCTTCCCAGCCCCAGCACATACAGGATACCGGCACGGATCCGGTAATCTGAGTCCATATCCAGTCCGGTCCTCATGGCGATCCCGTCGGCAATGCGGAATCCCACTCCCCGGATATCTTCCGCCAGCTTATAGGGATTATGCTTCACCACATCATACAGCTCTTCCCGGTAGGTCTTATAAATCTTTACTGCCAGCTGGTTGCTGATACCATATTGCTGTAAAAACAGGAGAGCATTGCGCATCTCCCTCTTTTCCTCAAACTGACCAGCAATATCCTGTGCTTTTTTTTCGCTTATGCCTTTGACTTCACTGAGACGCTCCGGTTCTTTTTCGATGATCTCAAAGGTTTTGTCCCCAAACTTATCTGTGATGCGTTTTGCCAGTCCGCCGCCGATGCCTTTGATCGCCCCGGAAGCCAGATACCTCTGCATGGAAACCACATCGTCAGGATCCCTGCTCTCACTGCTCTCTACTTTGAACTGTTCATGATATGTGGGATGCTTTACGATACTGCCCCGCAGCAGCATGTATTCCCCCTCATTAATAAAAGGAAATACACCCACACAGGTCTCCAGCACTTCGCCCTCATCGTTTTCACAGGCAAACTCAAAGACTGTATATCCATTTTCCACATTGCGGTAAATAATATGCTCCACATATCCCTTCCGCTCTTCCATAGTAATCCCCATTCCTCCAAAAAAGGCGCCCTGTACAGGGCGCCAGTGATTCCATTATGTTATCGCCAGCCTGGTACTGCAGGCCGTTTTATTACTAACTACCAACAAAGTGGCAGAACCACTTCCATATCTATTCTTCCGTCGTGGTGAGCCCCATATTTCTTGCCATGGAATCATAGAGTGTCTGGGCAATCCCCAGTCCATTGCCTGACGCTACCATATTTTCAGCCAGCGCCTGATACATATTGTCACTGAACATGTCGACATACTCGCCGCCCTCTTCTTCCTCGTCACTAAATACCTTCGCCGTCTTTTCCATGGTCTGGAACATTTTCTGCAGAAGATAGGTCTCAAACTGCTCGCATGCCGACATCATCTCTTCTTCTGTCCCGGCATCCTGGATCTGATTGGTGAGACGGTTTGCAGAAGCAGCCCCCGTCAGTGAGTCTGCTCCTATAGAAGAACCTAACAGGGCACTATTCAAATTATTTACGGATAAAGACATAGCCTATCCCTCCTTATGATCTGAGGTTGTTTGCCTGCTGAAGCATCTCATCGGATGCTGTGATCGCCTTGGAATTCATCTCATAGGCACGCTGGGCAACGATCATATTGACCATCTCATCCACAGCCTGCACATTGGATCCCTCAAGACGCCCCGACACAATCTGAGACCCCAGCTGATCTGCTGTACTTGTGATCGCTGCTCCAGAAGCCGGAGATTCTTTCATGATCGTATCCATAGTCCGGTCCAGCCCCGCTGGATTTGGAAATCTGGCAAGTCCGATCTGTATGCCCATCTGCTGTGCATTTCCAGTCGCATCTGGATACATAAAATTACCATATTGATCCACCGACAGCTTGGAAGAATCGATCTCCGCCGGGAAGGTGATCGGCTGTCCATTGGCAGCGATCACAGGGTATCCGTTGGAATCTGTAAGCGCCATGCCATCTCCAGTCACCGACACGTTGAAATTTCCGTTTCTGGTATAACCTATGCTTCCATCATCCAGTCTGACCTGGAAAAATCCCTCTCCCTGGATGGCGTAATCAAAGGATCCATTGGAAGCAAGAAGTGGTCCCTGGTTAAAATCTGATACAATAGCCGCCGGTCTGACGCCAAGCCCTACCTGCGCGCCAATGGGTTTTGGCTCCCCAGTACTGTCGTAGGACTTTCCCTGTATCGTCTGGTATAATAAAGATTTAAAATTGACAGCCTCTGTCTTATAGCCTGTCGTATTGATATTGGACAGATTATTAGAAATCGTATCCAGATTTGTCTGCTGGGCAATCATTCCTGATGCCGCAGTCCAAAGTGAACGCATCATAATTATTTCCTCCTAACGTCTGCTCCTGCCTGACTCATGCACCGCTATATTCTTTGTTATCCAAGCTTTCCAACCTGATTTGCCGCCCGTTCAAGCATGGAATCCATAGAGCGGATCACTTTCTGATTTGCCTCATAGGCTCTCGTTATAGTAATCATATCGACCATTTCGGACACAACATTAACATTTGACATCTCAATATATCCCTGCATCACAGAGGCATCGGCTTCCTTCTCCGTCGCTCCGTCCACAACTGTATACATATTGTCGCCAACTTTTACTATGTAATCATAATCTGCAAAATCCGTAATCTTCAGCCGGTCGATGATAACTCCATCTGCAGCCACCGTTCCGTCATTGCTTATTACAACATTTTTTGCATCTGTGGGAACCTGGATATCTCCACCTTCTCCCTGTACCCGGTTTCCATCAGAATCCACCAGAATGCCTTCCTTTGTCACCACAAAACTTCCGTCCCTGGTATATCTTGTGGAAGTCTCTCCTCTGGAATTTGTATAATTTATGGTAAAGAATCCATTCCCGCTCAGTGCCAGATCAAAATTCCCTCCGGTGTTTCTCACCGATCCCTGGGTATAATCTGTATACACCTCGCCAATCTTCACACCAAGACTCATCGTGCCGATGGCCTCGTTGTGATATGCCTGAGATCCGTCTCTAATCTTAATTGTCAGCAATTTATCAAATGCCTGGCTGCTCACACTCTCCTGCTTATAACCGGCAGTATCTGCATTCGCCAGATTATTTGAGATAACATCCAATCGATTTTGTTCGTTGACCATCCCTGTCCACGAAGTATAAAGACCTCTTAACATTATTTTCCTCCTCTTCAGCTCTAGTTGGTCGTCCCGCTTAGGAACTCTACATGCCTAAATTGTTTAGGCTTCTTATCTTGAACATCCTGTTTTTCAGCTCTAGTTGGTCGTCCCACTTAGGAACTCTACATACCTAAATTGTTTAGGCTCCTTATCTTGAACATCCTGTTTTTCAGCTCTCATTGGTCATCCCACTCAGGAACTCTACATGCCTAAATTGTTTAGGCTTCTTTTCTTGACTATCCTGTTTTTCAGCTCTCATTGGTCGTCCCGCTCAGGAACTCTACATATTTACCGGTGCCGATAGCCACTGCTGTCATTGGATCCTCCGCCGTCATGGTGTTAATGCCGGTTTTGGCTGCGATCAGATCCTCCAGTCCGCGAAGCAGACTACCGCCGCCGGTCAGAACGATACCGCGATCCGCAATATCCGCTGCCAGCTCCGGCGGTGTCTTCTCTAAAACACTGTGAACCGCTTCCACGATCTGCAGCGTCGTGTCCTTCAGCGCCTCTTCTGTCTCCTCAGAAGTGACCGTGATGGTCTTTGGCAGACCAGTCACCAGGTTTCGTCCACGGACATCTACTTCTTCCACTTCCGGTCTTGGAAATGCAGAACCAATGCGGATCTTTATATCCTCAGCGGTTCTCTCACCGATCAGGAGGTTGTGCCTTTTTCTCATATATCTTACGATGGCATCGTCAAAATCATCCCCAGCAATCTTAATGGAAGTGCTTACCACCGTTCCGCCCAGGGAGATCACTGCGATATCTGAAGTTCCGCCTCCGATATCCACGATCATGTTACCACAGGGCCTCGCAATATCTATCCCAGCGCCTATCGCAGCTGCGATGGGTTCTTCGATGATCTTAACATCTCTGGCGCCTGCCTGAAACGCCGCATCCTCTACAGCTTTTCTCTCAACCTCTGTGACACCGCTGGGTACACATATACTGATCAGCGGTTTGCGGAATCTCTGCTTGCCTACTGCCTTCTGAATAAAATATTTAAGCATCTTCTCCGTCACTGTATAGTCAGAGATGACTCCCTGCCTCAACGGACGGACCGCCACGATGTTCCCCGGTGTACGTCCGAGCATCAGCCTCGCCTCTTCACCGATCGCTTTGATCCTGTTCGTATCTCTGTCAAATGCAACCACACTAGGCTCCTTGAGTACAACACCCTTGCCTTTCACGTATACAAGAATACTCGCTGTACCCAGATCTATTCCAATGTCCATGACTTTCTCCTTTCTTAACTCTCCCTAACTTTATCCATGTATTTTCTCTATATTCCAGTTTCCCCAAATCCTGCGTCAAGTAAACATACCTAATTTTTATTATAAACCGAATCCGGCAATTTTCAAAGGTTTTTTTGCAAAATTAATATTTAATTTACATTTGTGCAGCTGGACA
>CAMXSH010000042.1 GCA_947246475.1 uncultured Roseburia sp. | reverse complement strand
TATCATAGAAGACCAGTTATTTCTTTATTTTACAGAAAAAGTTTCACAGACTCTTTTACCTTGTTTTTTTTGATCTTCAGGGTATAATTTTTGTTGCCTGGCTTATTCCAGTACAAGGTCTTTTTTTTCACGTTTAGTGTAGGTTTCTTTTTGCCTGCTGCCTCAGCAAAGTGTGCTGGGGCAAGTGAGGACAAAGCCAGGGCGGCGGCTATTGCACAAGCCATACCGCGTCTGGATGTCCATGTTAATTTCTGAATCCTTTTACTCATTTTTTTCCTCCTTACTTTTTACTGAATAGAAATCTTATTTCAGCTGCGTGATTATTCTACCACATTAGTAAGGAGAACCATGGGATATATGAGAGCAGATCTGAACTATTGAACTAAATTATGTATGGTTAAAACACAATGGTATATAGGGATATATTTTGTCGGCAAAAAATGACAATCCTGCCCTTTTTCAGTTGCATTTTTCTTACTAATGTGGTAGAACAATAAACTATTTTGGAAATCCATGTAAAATCAAGGCTTGTCGTTACTTTAAGATTTTTCTGCTATTAAAATGCAACTGTTTTTGAGGAAATTTGCTGCCTCATTCCCAGGTTTTCCAGCGAAGAAATTAAAGCCATTTGTTTGTTTGGAAATAGGTGGGCATACGTGTTCAAGGTTGTTGATACGTTTTCGTGTCCAACCCGTTCTGCGATCACAAGAGCATCGAATCCCTGATTGATCAGAAGAGATACATGAGAGTGCCGGATATCGTGGACGCGGATCTTTTTTACCCCTGTCTTTTTACATCCGCGGCGCATCTCGTAATTTAAAAAAGCTTTGCTAAATGGGAAAAATCTTTTGTTTTCCACATCATAGTTTGCCTCTTGCCGATACGCTTGTAGTTCTTTACATAAAAAATTAGGAATAGGAACCCGTCTCCTGCTTTTTCTGGTCTTGGGTGGGGTAATGATATCTTTTTTCTCAAGACGCTGATAAGTTTTATTGATGAAAAGCTCCTTTTTCTCAAAGTCGATATCCTGTTCAGAAAGCGCCAGCAACTCACCTTCCCTTATACCTGTCCAATAGAGTACATCAAAACAGATCAAAGAATGTGATTTATCCTTTATCCCTTCTCTAAAAGCTAAAAATTCTTCCAGTGTCCAGCACTGCATTCCTTCTGCACGGCTTGTGCCGATACTTCCAGCCTGTTCGCAAGGGTTTGAATCCAGGTTGTAATATTTTCGGGCAAAATTAATAATGGCGGACAACTGGTTGTTGATGGTCTTCAAATATGTCTTTGAATAACCATGATCTGATTCTAATAGAGAATTCTGCCATTTTCTGATATCGGCGGCACGGATTTCATTGACGGGTTTCTTTGCAAAATAAGGAAGTATTTTTGTTTCGCAGATATTTTTCTTTGTTATGATGGAAGAGTGTTTTAGGCGCAAGTTCATTTCTTCCATATATACATAGTATAGATTCTCAAATGAGATATCCTGGCTGAAGGATTGTCTCTGTAAAAAGTTTCTTTCGTATGTTTGTGCTTCCTTTTTTGTCGTAAAACCTCTTTTCCATTTTTGTTTTAATACTCCACTCCAGTCCCTGTAATAAAATTTGCAGTACCATGTTCTGTTATTTTTGTCCTTGTATGCAGGCATAGTAAATCATCTCCTTTTTTTATTAAGAACCTTTTCTTTTATTAAAAGGTATCTTTACTATTTATTTATCAAAACATGTGTAAATATTCAATTTTTGTAAATCACAGAAAAAGCAAAAATTTATAAAAAAATTGGTTAGGCTGATCTTTATGCTACTATTTTGCTACGAAAAAATATATTTATTAATAAATATAAAAAAGCATATTGACTAATGAAGAAAGTTGTGTTAAAATTTTCACATCAAAATTTTTATTCAAGTGAGTTCTATTTTAACTGCAACTGTCGGGAGACATCTCATGCAGAAAAATCCAAATATTTTATACTTGATAGTAGAAAAACCTTTACAAAAAAGTAAAAAGGAATTATAATAAGGGGGAAGATGAATGAAAGTGGTAAAAAGAAAACTTGAGGAACTAAATTTAATGGATGACTTTCTGTTTTTTGAGGCAGTCTCAGGCGAGAAGGGGGAATGGTTTTGCCGACTTTTAATTAAGGCAATTTGTCAGAGAGATGTAAATGATATTCAAATATATCCACAAAATATGATTCAGGGAAGCGATACGATGCGTCATGGGATCCGAATGGATTTGTATGTGGACGAAAGTGGAAGCTGTCTATATGATTTTGAGCCGGACAAATATACAGATAAGAAAATGCTGCCAAAACGGAATCGCTACTATCGGGCACTGCTGGATGGAAGGCTGCTGGAAGCGGGAGAAGAGTATGATAAATTGCCGGATATGTGGACGATATTTATTTTGACAAGGGATCCTTTTGGAAAAGACCGCATGTGTTATACAATAAAAAATAAGATTATTGAAGAACCAGATATCCAATATGAAGATGGGGCTGTTTCATTGTTTCTCTATACCAAGGGTACCATAGGCGGGAACAGTCAGCTGACTCAGCTTTTGAATTACATAGCTGAAAGCAAAGAAGAAAATGCCGTGTCAGAGGAATTAAAAGAATTACATTGTTATGTCACAAGTATCAAATGTAGAAAGGAAGTAGGTGTTCGCTATATGAAATCCTGGGAACTTGAAAAAATGTGGCGAAGAGAAGCCAGAGAAGAGGGTTTAGCAGAAGGAAGAGAACTGGGGAAAAGGATCGGGATAGAGGAAGGTCGAAAGGAAGGTCGAGAAGAAGGCCGAGAAGAAGGTCGTAAGGAAGGAATTGGGCAGGGAAGAGTTGAAACGTTGAAGGAGATGATCCTTCTTATTTTGGAACATAAGGAGAAACAGTGTGATGAAATGAAGGAGAGGATTCACCAGCAGAAAGACATGGATGTTCTGGAGAGATGGCTTCATATTGTGATTGAGTCAGATTCTACAGAGGAAATAGAAGAACAGTTTAGGGACTAGTGCACTGTAGTGTTTGGTATAGATGTCATAATAAAAATGACTGCTGCAAGAATTAGAGCACGACAAATTCTTTTTTGCTATTTTACCTTTTTTCTTGAAAACCATTCCAAAATCATTTATAATAAATCTGTATGTGTCTGCCTGGAAGAAATTGTGTCAGGCATTTATACAGGACACTGCATTGGAAAAGGGTTACAATTCATGACAATAAGGAGGAATGGCTATGGTTACAGCAGTTGTAGGTGCCAATTGGGGAGACGAGGGTAAAGGAAAAATTACAGATATGCTGGGTGAAGAGTCCGATATCATCGTTCGTTTCCAGGGAGGAAGTAATGCAGGACATACCATTGTAAATGATTATGGCAAATTTGCGCTACATATTCTGCCTTCTGGTGTCTTTTATAACCACACAACGAGTATCATTGGAAATGGAGTTGCTCTGAATATTCCGGATCTGTTTCGTGAGATAAACGACATCGTGAAAAAAGGTGTACCAGAGCCAAAGATTCTTGTTTCTGACAGAGCACAGATTGTAATGCCGTATCATATCCTGTTTGATCAATATGAGGAAGAGAGACTGGCAGGTAAGTCTTTTGGCTCTACCAAATCAGGAATTGCGCCATTTTATTCTGATAAATATGCAAAAATTGGAGTGCAGGTATCAGAACTTTTTGATGAGACCAGGCTTCGTGAGAAACTGGAAAATATATGCGTACAAAAAAATGTACTGCTGGAACATCTTTACCATAAACCAGCCATTGACATTGACCAGACGCTGGAGACGCTGAAACAGTATCGTGAGATGGTTGAACCTTATGTATGTGATGTCTCTGCTTATCTATATCAGGCAGGAAAAGACGGAAAAAGAATTTTGCTGGAGGGTCAGCTTGGTTCTTTAAAAGATCCGGATCATGGAATTTATCCAATGGTGACATCTTCTTCTACATTGGCGGCCTATGGGGCGATTGGAGCAGGTATTCCGCCATATGAGATTCAGAGGATCATCACGGTTGTGAAAGCGTATTCAAGTGCGGTCGGGGCTGGAGAATTTGTCAGTGAGATTTTTGGCGAAGAGGCAGATGAACTGAGAAGACGAGGCGGAGATGGTGGTGAATATGGGGCTACTACAGGGCGACCAAGGCGAATGGGTTGGTTTGATGCTGTAGCCAGTCGTTATGGCTGCAGGATCCAGGGAGCTACTGAAGTTGCTCTGACAGTTTTGGATGTGCTTGGTTATCTGGATGAACTTCCAGTTTGTGTAGGTTATGAAATTGATGGAAAGGTTACAAAGGATTTTCCTGCAACGGTTGGCCTGTCTAAAGCAAAACCGGTTTATGAGGTGCTGCCTGGCTGGAAGGAAGAGATCCGGGGCATTACTGAGTATGATAAACTGCCTGAGAATTGTCGTAAATATATAGAGTTTATTGAAAAAGAGTTAGGAGTTCCGGTTAAAATGGTTTCTAATGGTCCGGGACGTCATGAGATCATATATCGTTGAAATTCGGCGACATAATAATATAATTTGAGGGTATCCCAAAACTATGACTCTAACAGCCATAGTTGAAAGGATACCCTCTTAGCTTAAGAAGTTATTCTAAAATAAATTTAGCGATCTCTACTTTATTCATGCTGTATAGATGAATGCCATCTACTCCGTGTTCCAGCAGTTCTTCCATTTGTTTCTTTGTAAATTCCAGACCTGCTTTTTTTAGGTCTTCTGGGGAATCTTTATATGCCTCGATCTGTGAAAGCAGAAGGTCTGGTACTTTTGTTCCGGATAATTCTATAATATTTTTAATCTGCCCAGCGGATGTGATGGGCATAAGTCCTGGTAAGATCGGAATTTCGATACCGGCTTTTCTTACAAGATCCACAAATCTGAAAAATGTGTCATTGTCATAGAAAAGCTGGGTGATGAGAAAATCCACCCCTGTATCTGCTTTAATTTTGAGATTTTCGATATCTTCTTCCAGCGAGGAGGCTTCCTGGTGAATTTCTGGATAGCAGGCGCCGGCTACGCTGAAAGGAAAAGACGTTTTAATATCTTTGATTAGATCGGAAGCATGGTCATAGTATCTGGCAGCAAACTGTTCATTGCTCATTCCCTTTGGCTGGTCGCCGCGAAGTCCCAGAATATTGCGGATGCCGTTCCGGTACAGGTTGGTGAGAAAATTAGTAAGAAACAGCTTGTCTGGAATGGCGGCACAGGTCAGGTGGGTCAGTGCTTCGATCCCGCACTGATTCTGTATGTAGGATGCGATGGCAAAAGTATTTTCAGAAGTGGTCCCCCCGGCTCCATAGGTTACACTGATAAAATTGGGGTGAAGCTCTTTAAACTGATCCAGGGCGTCGTAAATCACCGACACATCGGTATCTTTTTTTGGCGGAAATACCTCAAGGGAATAAACGGGCCTGTTTTTATGAAATAAATCTTTGATCATGTATGTATTCCTTTCTATAAAAAAACCTTATAAACAACAGTAATCTGTTATTTATAAGGTAATTGCCACAGGGGCACTAGGAATCGAACCCAGCTCTGGAGTTTTGGAGACTCTTATTCTACCGATGAACTATGCCCCTAAATCACTTACTTTCCTATAATACAATATTTTTTGAGAAAAGTCAATCTTAAATTATAAAATGAACTTAAAATAATCATAAAAGTTTCATGGACCTAAGTATAAAGATCCAGAACGTAAGGCTGACAGAGGAGAGCATGGTAGTCAGTACAATGATGCTGCTGGTGAGAATGGTGTCATTTCCAGTGTTTTTCGCCATTATATAGCAGGAGACGGTAGCAGGAGATCCCAGCATGATCAAGATTCCCATCAGTTCCTGGCTGCGGTATCCAAGGCAGACTGCTGCAGGGAGGAACAGGGCACAAATGAAAAAAAGTTTGATCATGGTGGAAAGTATTGTTAGCTTTCTTTTGCGGAAGGCTTTGCGTCCTTCAAATCCGGCGCCAATAGATAACAGTGCCAGAGGAGAAGCGGTATTGGCAAGATAGTTCAGGCTTTTACTTGCAAATACAGGGAAATGGATGCCGGAAAATGCAAAGGGCAGCGCAAAAAATATACCAAGAAGAATAGGGTTTTTTAAAATATTTTTTAACGTTGTCCTTAAATCTGGTTTTTGATTCTTATTTTGACCTTTCAGCGTGAGTATGATCACGGCAAATATGTTGAAAAGGGGAACCGCGCCGAGGATCATAAGAGGTGCCATACCTGCTCCATCGTACATATTGTCGATAAAAGCAAGTCCAAGAATGGCGGCGCTGCTGCGATAGGATGCCTGGATAAACGCTCCTTTTTCTGATTCATTTTTCATAAAAAGTTCTGTCAGTCCCCAAATGATGAGAATGGAAGCCAGGGTGGAAAAGAAACAGAACATAACATAGCCAGTGTCAAAATTTTCCCGAAAATCATTTTCTGTCAGATCTTTGAAGACGAGAGCCGGCAGCGCTGCATAAAAGACAAATTTATCTACAGATTGAATAAAATCATCCCCGATGATTTTAAACCTGTACAGTAATTTTCCTAGGATCATAATCAGGAAAATGGGAAGTGTGGCATTGAGACTGTATAAAAAGTTATTCATAGTGACGTACATTCCTTTCTGCTGATGCTGACGTCTTATGTTCCTTACTCCACAATTATATACAGTAAACCGTTCTTCTGGCAAGAAAATCTTTTGTCAGGATAAAAGAAGAAAGTTATAAAAAAAGAAGAATGCCATAGATTGTAATAAATAGATCAGGGAGTTTCCTATGGGTAAAAAGATCAAGTTTTTACTAGTGGCAGTTTTGGCAGTTTTGCTTATCGCTGGTTGTGAAAAAGAGACAGAAAGTACAGAAAGAGGAAAGGACTGGGATTATACGGTGGTGGCAGTCAGGGATTGTCCAGAGGATTTTCTGAAGGAACTTGAGGAGAAAAAGGTAAATGCATTTCAGATGACTTATATGGATGGGGAGTATTTATATATCGCTCTTGGATATGGAGAGCAGACTACCGGCGGATTTAGCATTGCAGTCCGCGGCCTGTATGAGTCCGGAGATAAACTCTGTTTTGAGGCAGAGCTGATGGGACCAGGAAAGGATGAAGTGGTAAAGGAAAAACCAAGTTATCCTTATGTAATCGTTAAAACAGAAAAAACAGACCGGGAGGTTTTGTTTGACTATTGAAAAAAGTGGAGTAATGAGTTATAATTAATGTACAAAAGAAGGCATGGAGGTGATAAAGTGAATCGTATTGCAAGCCGTATGCAGTCTGTTTTATATGAGTGGCGCCATATGATCGGTATGGTGATATGGGATACGATTATTGGAATTTCTTTTGTCTGTGTGCTATATATTGCTTTATTGAATCTGGATAATTATCTTGCTAAGATCGGTCTGCTGGCGTTGGTGGCTGCCATGATCCTGGCTTCTATCGCTGTCAAGTATGGTTTGTTTTACCGGAACAGAGGACGAGATGATGTAACTGGCGGTAAGAATAAAAGAGAGTTTGAGAGAGTTGCTTCCCTTCTTCTTAAGGGAGAGGGAGAGTTTGTAGTGGTGTATGCCAATATTGACCGGTTTAAGCTGATCAATGACAGTTATGGGGATGATGTTGGCGATATGGTGCTCTGTAAAGTACATAAGATAATTGATGAAGAGCTTCTTCGGTGGGACGAGACATCTGGAAGGATCATGGCGGATAATTTTGGAATGTTGATGCGCTATCATTCTTTGGAAAAACTGGATCATCGCTTGTCCAGGATTAATGACCAGCTTTCGCAGATTTTAGATGTGGAAGGACAATCTTATGGGATTAAGATGTACTTTGGTGTGTATCTTATAGAGGATAAAAATACACCAGTGTCTGCTATGCTGGAGAGGGCCAATATAGCGTTGAGAAAGGTGGCAGGAGCAGCTCAGCATCTGGTTCATATGGGAGTTTATGATGATGCGGAGAGGCGGCTTTTGGGCAGGGAAAAAGAACTTGAGATGAAGATGGAACGGGCTCTTAGAAATGGTGAGTTTGTGCCATACCTTCAGCCGAAGTACGAACTTGAGAATGAGACAATAGGTGGTGCGGAGGCATTGGTTCGCTGGGTTGATCCGGTGGAGGGAATGATTTTTCCGAACGAGTTTATACCTTTATTTGAAAGAAATGGCTTTATTGTGGAATTGGATCTCTATATGTTCGAGCAGGTGTGCAAACTGGTTGAAAAATGGAGCGAAAGTGGATACCCGAAGATTCCTGTTTCTGTCAATATGTCCCGCGGGCATTTTACAGTGCCAGGTTTCTTTAAAAGATATCAGCAGATACTTGAGCGGTATAAAATTCCGGAGAATACTATCGAGATTGAGCTTACAGAATCTTTGTTTTACAATGAAATGTCTATGTTGAAAGAACTTATCAATAAAATTCACGACGCCGGCATGCTTTGTTCCATTGATGATTTTGGAAGTGGTTATTCATCACTAAACATGCTGAAAGACGTGAAAGTAGATGCCCTGAAGCTCGACCGTGTGTTTTTTAAAGAAGCGGAGGATGACCAGCGGGGAAAGAATATTATCAACAGTGTGCTTCATCTGGCTCAAAGCTTGAATTTACGTACGATCTCCGAAGGAGTGGAGATACGTTCCCAGGTAGATTTCCTGAAGGAGATGGATTGTGACTACATACAGGGCTATGTGTTTGCAAAGCCTATGCCAGTGACAGATTTTGAGCAGATTGCATTTGCCAAAGGTGCCAAATAAAATTAGATTGTTACGGGTGAAAAGACTTCACAGATCATGTCAGTATATTCCTGATGATTTGTGAAGTCTTTTTGTAGACCGGAATTTTACGAATAAAGTGAGAGGTTAATAATACAGGCGTTTTCGGTTTCTATATCGGTTCCGACGGTAAAGAATCTCATGATAGAGAAGAATTTCTACCAGTTCCCGGATATGTTTATTGTCCATTGGAAAGTTTTCTGGAGATTTATCATTACATTTTTTCAGTATTTTATGTGCCAGCTGCTGGAGAGATGTTTTGTCCGGATAGGAGTCAAATATAAAGCTGCCGTCATATTCCAGCTGGTCGCATTCGTCATCGATCAATTCCTGGATGGGATTGCATATGTCAGGGTACAGGTACTTGAGATAAGAGTAGTCATTTTCCATTTCCCAGAGTTTTCCGGCTCCAAAAACAGGCTGCATGGATGGAATAGCAGGCTGTCCGAACCAGTAATCTTGTGGGGGAAGTTCCATATGATTCATAAGTTGATCCTTTCAGTTACTGTATTATTATTAATATATGCCAGAGATTCCGGATGTGATAAATTTGCCCACCTACTCTCTTGCCCTGCTGTGCCAACTATGATATGATGTAACATGCAGGGAATTTGATTATAAGGAGTATGGATTTATATGGTTAAATATTTGTATAAGACGATTGTTCTAATGGTAGTTTTTGCTGCCGCCATGTTTTATTTCGGACAGAAGTTAGAGAGTGATGTGTATGAAGAGGGAATGGTAGTCGAAATGGGGAAGGAAAGTCTGCCCTATCTAACGCTTACTTCCCAGAATATAAAGATGAATCGGCTGTATGGCTACAATGGACCAATTGAGGATAATATTGTACGGGAATCCATAACTCCTTTGGATACAGGCAAGAAAATAAAGATCAACATCAGCAAGGGAGAAGTTAGGCTGTCTAAACTTCACTATGAGGTGGTGGACAAGTCCAATGGTGAGGTTTATTATTCGGGGGATGTGAATGCTATTGATGCCGGGATCAGTGAACTGGAAGTTTTCTTGGATTTTGGTTTTAAAACCAGTACCGAATACATTTTAGCCCTGACAGCTACCACGGATACGGGAAGAAAGGTCCACTATTTTACCAGATTAAAGTATTATACCGAAGATTCCAATCTATCCAAGAAGCTGCAGTTTGCCATGAAATTTCATGAAGATACTTTTAGTAAATCCAAGGCAGAAGAGCTTGGGCGGTATTTGGAACCAGACGGCACGGCGGTCAACGATTCACTGGCGACAGTAAATATTAAGTCGGATAGTGATCTTGTCACATGGGGGAGGCTGTCGCCAAAGAAGATTTCAGAGGCGGTTCCTGTGGTAAAAGAGTATAATATGGAGACGGCTTGCTTTCAATTAAATTATTTCGTGGAGGGAAAAACGTCATCTGGAAAAGAGACCTTTCGGGTAAATGAATTTTACCGTGTACGTTATGCTTCCGGCAACAGTTACCTGCTGAATTTTGAACGGAGCATGGAAGCGGTATTTGATCCTGAGTTTACCAGTGTTCAGAAAAATCAGATTAAGATCGGGATAACCAATGAGACAGATATGGGGATTCTGGAACATGAGAAATCGCAAACATTGTACTTTGCCAGAGGGGGAGATCTGTACCGTTATGATATGGATATAAAAAAGAATACCATCACAAAGATATATTCGTCCTTTAGTGAGAGGGCATCTTATGAGTACCAGGAGACAGGTGAGCAGGGGATCCGGCTTTTGAAGACAGATGAGGAAGGGGATCTGTATTTTGCAGTGTATGGTTATTTCCCACGGGGGCAGTATGAAGGCAAGGTGGCGATCGTACTATATAAATATGATCTGGGAGAGGACAAACTAAATGAACTGGTCTATCTTCCAATGGATACGACATACCAGCAGCTGAGACAGGATTTTAGCAGCTATGGTTATGTCAGTGAGCGGAATGTATATTATTTCATGGTGGCAAATGTGGTTTATTCTTACAACATGGAGGCCAGGAGGCTCACGAAGATTGCAGAAAATGTTACAGACCAAGGATTCAGGGTGATGCGTCACAGCAACTGTTATGTGTGGTCAGATTCACTGGAAAAAGGATATGGTGAAGAAATCACAGTTTTTCATCTGGAGACAGAGAAAAAAGTTGTTATTCCGAAAGCAGCTGAGGGAGAATATATCCGTCTGCTCGGTGTAATTAACGATGATGTGATCTATGGATATGTGAGGAAAAAAGATATTGCAGCAACAAAAGTAGGAGAACCACTGATACCCTGTTACAAAATGGTGATCGCAGACAATGAAGGGAATGTGTCAAAGTCCTACAGTAGAAAGAATTTGTACATTACCGATGTGAGGGTAGAGGGAAATGTGATGACCCTGTCAAGGGTCAAGAAAGAAAATGGAAAGCGTTTTCTGAAGATATCAGAAGACAGCATTTTAAACCAGACGGAAGAAAAGGCTTCAGCCTATTCATTAAAGCCCAGAATTACTTCTGCCACACTAACAGAGTGGTACATCGGGTTTCCTTCTGCTTTTGCCATCGAAACGGTTCCGGCTTATAAAGTGGCAGAGGATGAACTGATAACGGGAGGGCGCTCAGTACATCTGGATGACTTGAAGGTGCCCAAGTATTATGTGTATGCCCTTGGAAAGATCACAGGAGCCTATGAGAATCCTGCAGAGGCGATTCTGCGCGCGGATGAACAGATGGGAGTGGTAGTTTCTGGAAGCCACAAGATCATGTGGGAGCGCAGCGGCAGCTTTTTGATGAACAGTATAGCGGGAATAGAAATGTGCCAGGCCTCCAGTAAGGTATCCAATCTGGCAGCGTGTACGTATATGGTATTGAAGGCAAATCATTTTTCGATATCACCTCAGAAATTATCCGCGAAAAAACAGTCTATTTACCAGATGTTTCAGCAATATATGAGTGAGCCGGTAGATTTAAGCGGAGTTACTCTGGAACAGGCGTTATATTTTGTGAGCAGTGATAAATATGTGATCGGGATGACTGGTGGATCTACAGCTGTAGTTATATCTGGTTATGATACAAAAACTGTGACGGTATATAATCCCCAGAGTGGAAAGCGGGAGAACATTAGCCGGGCACAGGCGGAGGAGATGTTTAAAAATGCGGGGAACCGATTTGTTAGTTATTTGTGATAAAAGGACAAAAAATATTTTTTATTTAGTTATAGAAGGGAAAATATCATATGAGGGATGCAAAAGAATTGATTCGCCAGGCGCTAGAAGCCAGGGAAAGGACATATAGTCCCTACTCCGGTTTTGGGGTGGGAGCAGCCTTGTTGACGAAGGAGGGAATGGTCTATACAGGCTGCAATATAGAAAACTCTGCTTTCACCCCTACCTGCTGTGCAGAGAGGACTGCCTTTTTTAAGGCGGTCAGCGAGGGGGAAAAAGAGTTTAGCCGGATCGCTATTGTTGGGGGACATATGGGGAAGCCTTTAGAGAGGATTGTGCCCTGCGGTGTGTGCCTGCAGGTCATGATGGAGTTTTGTAATCCCCAGGAGTTTGAGTTGGTGCTGGCGGTCTCCGAAAAGGATTATGAGGTGAAGCGTCTAGCGGAGTTTCTGCCCTATGGGTTTTCGCTGGCGCCCACATTTTAAGAAAAGGAAGGACTGGGAAAATGGAATTACCGCAGAAGTTTTGCGATGAAATGAAACGCCTCCTGGGGGATGAGTATCCTGATTATCTCTCTTCTATGGAGGAAAAAAGAAAATATGGACTGCGGGTCAATACATCAAAGATATCGGTAGAAACGTTTTTGGAAATATGCCCCTTTGATGTAACCCCAATTCCTTACATAAGTAACGGATTCTACTATGAGGACAAGGTTCAGCCGGCAAAGCATCCCTATTATTTTGCCGGGCTTTATTATCTGCAGGATCCCAGCGCCATGACACCAGCATCCAGGCTTCCTGTAGAGCCAGGGGAAACAGTACTGGATCTGTGTGCTGCACCTGGGGGAAAGGCGACGGAGCTGGCAGCAAAATTAAAGGGCAGAGGCCTTCTGGTGGCAAACGACATTAGCAGCAAGAGGGCAAAGGCACTATTGAAAAACATAGAACTTTTTGGGGTGGAAAACAGCTTTATTGTGACAGAATATCCGGCGAAATTAAAAGAATATTTTACAGGTTTTTTCGATAAAATTCTGATCGACGCGCCCTGTTCCGGAGAGGGGATGTTTCGGAAGGATCCTTCCATGATCCGTGCCTGGGAGCAGAACGGTCCTACATTTTACAGCAGGCTTCAGAGAGAAATTCTGGAGCAGGCGCTGCCTATGCTGAAAGATGGGGGAATGCTTTTGTATTCCACCTGTACTTTTTCTGTCATGGAAGATGAAGAGAGTGTAGAGTATCTTCTCTCTCTGGACAGGGATCTGAGGCTGGTAGAGATGGAAGGATATAGTGGATTTGCCAAAGGCATGCCGGAACTGACAGGAGGAGATCCTGAACTGGCAAAGTGTGTCCGGATATTTCCCCACAAATTAGATGGTGAGGGACATTTTCTCGCCCTCTTACAGAAGGGAGAGGAAACAAAGCCTGAGGGAAAAAGCGGAGGGCCTATGCTGTCTGCAGCAAAAAGGAATGGTCTGGGCAGGGGGGACAGGGAATTATTTGAGGCATTTTCAGAAAATGTTATAAAAGAATTTGACCTGTCCCGCATCGAGAACAAAAATGGAATGCTCTACTATATGCCGGAAATACTTCCACAGCTGCGTGGTATTCGTTTTCTGCGGAGCGGACTTTTTCTGGGAGAGATCAAAAAGAAACGGTTTGAACCGAGCCAGTCTCTGGCAATGGCGCTAAAGGCAGAAGAATATCGCAAACGGGCACAGTTCTCTGCAGAAGACGAACGAGTGGTCCGGTATTTGAAAGGCGAAACCCTGGCACTGGAAAAAGCCGATCTGACGCCGGAAGCCTGGGAGGGTGGATGGATCCTGGTCTGTGTGGATGGTTATCCTCTGGGCTGGGGGAAGCTTAGCGGCGGGGTGCTGAAAAATAAGTATCATCCAGGCTGGAGGCTGATGTAGCGATCCAAGGTTGACTTTTTAAATTTTGTTTTATAAAATAGGCATATAGGAGGTTTGGTCAGAATGGAATCAAACGAAGAATGTATAGAGATTGATGTTCAGCTGGACAAAAGGACGTTAAACCGTTTCCTGCTTAGGAATAACTTTCTCCGTACCGGTGGAGTGATCGGTCTTCTTATCAGTGTGGCAGCCATTGTAGGGCTGATTGCATTCTGGAATTATTTTGGCATTGCCCAGAAAGTGATCCTGTTATTTCTGGCACTGATGTTCACGGTGATCCAGCCGGTTACACTTTTGATGAAGGGCTGGGAACAGTTAAAAAAGGGGGCTTTTCGGGAACCTTTTCATTATGCTTTTACACCGGAAGGGATTGAAGTTCAAAACATAGCCGGAACAGCCAATGTAGAATGGAAGCAGATCCGTCGTGCCGTGATCACGAAGGACGCCATGTATATTTATATGAATGCCGTATCAGCGCTGATCATTTCCAGAGAGGAATGTAACGGAAGATTTTCAGAGATTGCCAAAATGGTCAGGGAGCATACCAGATGATATATGAAAGTTTAGGAGAAAAGGATACCTTTGAACTTGGTAAAAAGTTTGGCGGTCAGGTGAAGCCCGGTGATATCTGCCTGCTTCACGGAGATCTCGGAGTGGGGAAGACCGTTTTTACAAAAGGATTTGCGGAGGGGATCGGCATCACAGAACCGATTACAAGTCCTACATTTACACTGATCCAGGAGTATGAGGAGGGGAGGCTTCCCTTGTATCATTTTGATGTGTACCGCATCGGTGACGTGGAGGAAATGTATGATCTTGGTTTTGAGGGTTATTTTTATGGAGAGGGTGTCTGTCTGATCGAGTGGGCGTCGCGGATCAAAGAGATCCTGCCCCCGTCTTGTTATGAGATAACGATAGAGAAAGACCTGGAAAAAGGATTTGATTACCGTAGGATTGTGGTGAGTGAGCCAGAAAGGAGATAGTGTGAAAATATTAGGCATAGATAGTTCAGGATTGACCGCTTCTGTGGCAGTCATGTCGGAAGGAATCCTTACAGGGGAATATACGATTCATAATAAGAAAACCCATTCCCAGACGCTTCTGCCGATGATATCCGATATGCTTCTAATGGCGGAGATCAAGCCGGAGGAGCTGGATTGTATCGCTGTATCGGCGGGACCAGGATCTTTTACCGGACTGCGGATCGGGGCGTCTACGGCAAAGGGGCTTGCATGGACGCTGGGGATACCAGTGGTGCCAGTGTCATCTTTGATGGGGCTGGCGGCAAATGTCACCCACAAGGGGGCTGTGGTATGTCCCATTATGGATGCCAGGAGAAATCAGGTGTATTTTGGAATATACCGGATAACGGAAGAGCTGCCGGAGGTTCTTTTGGAGCCGGGGGCGGCTTCAATTGACGAAGCGGTGTCATGTGCCGGTCAGATCGGTGAAGAGGTTATATATATCGGCGACGGTGTTCCGGTGTTTGAGGACAGGATCCGTGAGTTGTCCCAGGGCAGAGGTGTTCGTTTTATGGAACCGATAAACTGTTATCAGAGAGGCGCCAGCGTGGCTGCTGTGGGAAGTCTTTTGTTTGAGAAGAAACAATATGTGGAGGCGGGAGTATTTGCCCCGGTATACCTTCGTAAATCCCAGGCAGAACGGGAGCGGGAGGAAGCGGAGAATATATCCTGAAAATAACATTTTTTCATATTTTTACATGTAGAAAATTGTCATAAAATCCGCTATAATCTTATGTATGAATACACTCCGTATAAAGGGGACGGGGAGCTTAACATACAGGGGGAGAAAAGTATTTTGAAAGATGGTGAAAATATGAAAAAAGAAAAAATCATGTGCAATAAATGTGGAAAAGAATTAATGATGAAAAATGGTATATTACACGAAGATGGACTTTTTGTGACCAAAGAATGGGGATATTTCTCAGGAAAGGATCTACAGATTCACCAGTTCTGCCTCTGTGAATCATGTTATGATGAATTTACGGAAAGCTTTTTTATTCCGGTGGAAAGCCAGGAAAAAAAAGCGGCGATGGACTGAGCCAGACATCTATACAGTGCAGCATACCATAGATCATAAAGGTGGCCAGGTGGCACCATCTGGTTAAAAAAAGAAGAGAGGATAAAATGCAGACACATATTTTGTGCTTTTTGTGTCTGTGCCCCCAGATAGAAAGACAGGAATAATGTTCTGGGGCTTGGTATGACTTATGCTGGACATATGTTTACTTGGAACTGGCGGAATGATGCCTCTTCCGCGCCGGGCACTGACTGCGCTGATGGCGAGATACAATGGAAGCAGCCTTTTGATCGACTGCGGTGAGGGAACGCAGGTGAGTATCCGGGAGCAGGGATGGAGTTTTCATCCGATCGACGTGATCTGTATCACTCATTTTCACGGAGATCATATCAGCGGTTTGCCGGGGCTTCTGCTATCTATGGGAAATGCAGAGCGAAGCAATCCATTGACAATCATAGGACCTAAGGGACTGAAACGAATCGTTCAGTCCCTGCTTGTGATTGCCCAGGGACTGCCCTTTGAACTTCGGTTTGTGGAAATAGAGGGGGAGGAACAGGAATTTTATTATGCCGGATATCATATTCGGGCTTTCAAGGTGAACCATAATGTGGTATGCTATGGATATAGCCTGGAGATAAAACGGAGAGGTAAGTTTGATGTAGAAAAGGCGAAGCAGAACCATGTGCCCATGAAGGCATGGAGCCCTCTGCAGAAAAACGGCCAGGTGGAACTGGAGGGAAAAATTTATACCTCTGATATGGTCCTGGGACCAGAACGAAAAGGGATCAAGGTAACCTATTGTACAGACAGCCGTCCTACGGGGCGGATCGTGGAACATGCAGCCGGATCAGATCTGTTTATCTGTGAAGGCATGTATGGGGAGAAGGAAAAGACGGCAAGCGCCAGGGAAAAGAAGCATATGACTTTTTATGAGGCGGCGGAGCTGGCAGCCAAAGCGGGGGTGCCGGAGTTATGGCTCACCCATTACAGTCCGTCCCTTATAAAGCCGGATGTGTATATGGATGACGTAAGGAAAATATTCGCCAATACCGTACCTGGCAAGGACCGGATGTTCCGGGAGTTTATATTTGAAGCAGATTCCTGATGGAGAAAGGAGGATTCGCGATGCAGAGAAGAAATGTACCTACTGGCAATAATAAGCGCAGCCCAGCACAGAAGATGGCAAAAAATATGACGGTATTTGCCTTTGTGACGTGTCTGCTTGTGATCGGAGTTATTTATGTATTTTATCAGCATAAGAATGCAGAAAAGACAGAAAATGGGAATATACCGTCTGCTACAGAGCTGCAGAAACTGACGGAAAAAGATTTGGAGATGGGATATCCGGAGACACCCACAGAGGTTGTGAGATTTTTTGCGCGGATCAACCAGTATATTTACAACACTGAGGGGCTTGATGATGAAACATTTGATAAACTTCTTAACCAGCTCAGGGTGCTGTACAGTAAGTCACTGTTGGACCAAAATACCTTTGAGGAGCAAAAAGAAAACTTCAGGTCCGAGGTTGAGGAGTTTCAGAAAAAGAAAAGAAAAATTGCCAATTATACAATAGATAAAGAGAGTTCCTTGAAGTATCTGGATTATGATGGACAAAAATGCGCTTTTATCCAGATTAGTTTTTTTATGAGTGAAAATGGAAATTATTCCAAGGTGTTTCAGGACTATATCCTTGTGAAAGAAGAGAATCGTTGGAAAATCCTTGCCTTTAAAAAGAATGTAAGCCCAAATCAGGAAAAAAGTGAAAGCTGAATTTCTGATTCAACTGGATTGGGATGGAGAAAGAAATGAAAAATACGGTAAATAGAGATATTCGGCTGCTGGCAGTGGAAAGTTCCTGCGATGAGACTGCGGCAGCAGTGGTGTTAAATGGAAGGGAGGTTTTATCTAATGTGATCGCCTCCCAGATCGATCTGCATAAAATATATGGAGGTGTTGTGCCAGAGATCGCTTCCAGAAAACACATAGAAAATATAAACCAGGTAATTGAGCAGGCGCTGAAGGAGGCAGAACTGACCATTCATGATGTGGACGGTATATGTGTGACCTATGGTCCAGGGCTGGTGGGGGCCCTTCTGGTCGGAGTGGGGACGGCGAAGGCGATCAGTTATGCAGCGGGCAAGCCGCTGATCGGAGTACACCATATAGAAGGGCATATTTCTGCAAACTATATCTGCCACAAAGAACTGGAACCGCCATTTTTATGCCTGGTGGTTTCCGGAGGGCATAGTCATCTTGTCATAGTTAAAGATTATGGAACATATGAGATCATTGGAAGGACAAGAGACGACGCGGCGGGAGAGGCGTTTGATAAGGTGGCGCGTTCTATCGGACTGGGCTATCCCGGCGGGCCGAAGGTAGATGACCTGTCTGTGCAGGGAGATCCGGAGGCGATAAAATTTCCGCGTGCTTCTGTGGAAGGGGCTCCATATGATTTTAGTTTCAGTGGAGTGAAGTCAGCAGTGCTGAATTATATAAACGGCTGTAAGATGAAGGAGATAGAGTATTGTCAGGCCGATGTCGCCGCCTCTTTTCAGGAAGCAGTGACTGATGTGCTGACTGCCCATACGATGTTGGCTGCGGAAAATTATGGCATACACAAAGTGGCAATGGCAGGCGGTGTTGCATGTAATAAAGGGCTGCGCCAGAAGATGGAGGAACAGTGTGCCAGGAGAAAGTATCAGCTATACTACCCGGAACCTGTGTTTTGTACGGATAATGCCGCTATGATCGGAGCGGCAGGTTATTATGAGTTTATCAATGGAAGGCGTGATGGCTGGGATCTGAACGCAGTTCCAGGATTGAAGCTGGGTTCAGATTAACGCCGTCGCCGGCTAACTTAAGTTTGTGTCATTGAACTGCCCCGGTGTTCCTTCTCCCCGGACTCTTTGACGGTAATTGGAAGGGGTCGTTGATGTCAGACGCCGGAACTGTCGGAAAAAATGTTCTGAACTCTGATATCCACATAGTTCTGCGATCTGAGTGATCGTGTACTGGCTGTGGGCGAGGTAGTCTTTAGCCAGTTCTATTCTCTTATTAAATACATCTTCCATACAGGACACCCCAAAGGTTTTTCGATAAAGCGACTGCATATATCCGGGGCTGATATTCAGCCGTTTTGCCATATAAGGCACACTCCATTGAAATCCAGGATTGCTCTGGATCTCCAGGCTGAGTGCCAGCAGATTTTCCCTGCTTTGGATGGAGGAACTGCTGTGGCAGGCTTCTGACAATTTATCAAACAGAAGATGGAATAGATGACCAATGGACTGTTCTCTGTATTTATAATCAAAATAATTTTCTATCGCAAGCATGTGAAACAGAGAATGAAATGAGTCTGCGTTGTTGATTTGTATGGGTGTGTTAAAGGGAAGTGCTGCCTGTATAATATATTTTTCATCGGTATAAAAAGTCATCCAGTTGTTTTTATAGGGACCATTACAGGCGCGGTAATCGGCGCTGGTATGCGGAGGATAGATAATGATCTGGTTTTCTGGATAGAACTTCCATTTCCCTTCGGTTAGAATCTCAGCAGGAGTCAGTGTATGTATCAAAAGCCACTCGCTGGCAGAGGCATCACGATGGTAGGAAAAGTCCTCTGGATGCGGGGCCTGGTATCCAACATATATCGTTTTGATCAAAAGTTCTTCACCTCCTAAATCTGACAATTGATCAAATGTTTTTTATCTGTCATTGCAATTTTTAAACAAGTATTGTATAATAACATATTATAACATTTATCGTATGAATAAACAAGAATGGAGGAATAAGATGAAACTAAAAGGGAAAAAACTTATCAAAGTTGCGGGTACATTGGCAGCAGCCTGTTTATCAGTACTGTTGCTTTCCGATGTATCACGGGCGGACAACCCGATCATTCAGAACATTTACACGGCAGATCCGGCGCCGATGGTCTCCGGGGATACCTTGTATGTGTATACGTCACATGATGAGGATGAGTTGTTCAACAATTTTTATACCATGGATGACTGGAAATGTTATTCCACGAAGGATATGGTAAACTGGACGGACCACGGAACTATATTGTCCTACTCAGATTTTAGCTGGGCACAGGAAAATTCTGCCTGGGCTGCACAGTGTGTGGAAAGGGATGGAAAGTTCTACTTATATGTGCCGTTGAATAATAAGAATAAGGCTTCTGTGATCGGAGTAGCTGTGAGTGACAGTCCTACAGGACCATTTACCGATCCTCTTGACAAACCGCTGATACAGGGAGGAGCTGGTAATATAGATCCAACCGTATTTATCGATGAGGATGGTCAGGCGTATATGTACTGGGGAAATCCAGACTTGAAATGCGTAAAACTGAAAGAAAATATGATCGAGACTGACGGCGACATTATTACATGGAATTTTTCGGGAAAAAATCTTACAGAAGACCAGATTGCGGATATGCAGAAACAGTTTGGTGTATCCAACAATCCAAATCGCCGGCCGACACTGTTTGAGGAGGCACCCTGGTTTTATAGACGCGGGGATCTCTATTATATGATATATGCGGCGAATGGAATTCCAGAGCGGATCGATTATTCCACCAGCAAGAGTCCTTTAGGTCCATGGACTTACCAGGGAATGATAATGAACGACCAGTATGATGGCAAGGGAACAGGAACATTTACCAATCACCCAGGAATTGTGGATTTCAAAGGACATTCCTATTTCTTCTATCACACTGGTAATCTGCCGGGAGGTGGAGGAAACTATCACCGCTCTGTAGCAGTGGAGGAATTTACTTATAATGAGGACGGAACCATTCCGGAGTTCCGATTTACTTCCGAAGGAGTGAACGCGATCAGCCAGCTCAATCCATATCAGAGGGTAGAGGCTGAGACCCTGGCATGGGGAAGCGGACTTGAATCTGAAGCATGCAGCGAGGGAGGAATCAATCTCTGCGCCATCGAGAATGAAGACTATTTAAAGGTTAAGGCTGTAGATTTTGGTCCAGAGGGCGCTACTGACTTTACTGCAAGTGTTTCCAGTGGTATCGGAGACGATCAGACGGAAGCCGGAACTATCGAGCTGCATTTGGATGAAAAAGATGGTCCTTTACTTGGTACACTCACAGTAAAAGGTACAGCAGACTGGAATACTTACGCGCAATATACGACAAAAGTAGAGAGTGTTGCTGGAGTGCATGATCTTTACATGGTATTTAAAGGCGGAGAAGAAGAATTGTTCAAGTTTGATTACTGGAACTTTACGGAGAAGATTATTCCAGTGGAGACGCTTTCCCTAAGTGCCAGCCAGATTACGATCGTGGAAGGCCAGAGCAGCCAGCTGACAGCGACTGTCGGACCTGAAAATGCAACGAATAAAGAACTTACATGGACTTCATCCAATGAGGATGTTGCTATTGTGGCTGTGGATGGAAGATTCACCGCGTTAAAAGCTGGTGAGACGACAATTACGGCACAGGCAAAGGATGGCTCTGGCGTACAGGCTTCCTGTCACGTGGTAGTGACTGCTCCTGTCATTCCGCCAGTATCTTATACACCAGTTCCGTCTGTGGCACCGACGACACCTCCGACTGATTCTATCGAGCCGACGGTGGCCGTTGCAAAAGCAAAGATTAAATCTTTAAAAAAAGGAAAGAAAAAACAGGCAAAACTGGTTATCAATAAGGTGAAGGACGCAGCTGGATATGAAGTGGTATATGCAAAGAACAAGAAATTCAGCAAGGCTAAAAAGCTTTCCACAAAAAAGACTTCTGTCACTCTGAAGAAACTGAAGAAAGGAACCTATTATGTAAAGGTTCGTGCTTATAAAAAAGACACGAAGGGTAAGAAGGTATATGGTTCTTACAGTTCTATCAAGAAGGTTAAAATAAAATAACATAAGGATGATATTGAGCATTTTAAACCTCCTGGCTGGTATTGAAAAGTACCAGTCTGGAGGTTTTGCCTTATTAAGAATAACATGACAAATGGACAATATTATGCTAAAATAAAGAAAAAATATGATAAGGGGGAGAAACAAATGTTAAAAAAGAAATATTTGTCACTTTGTATTGTTTTTTCAGTGATTGCTATCCTGATAGGCGGGGTTTGCCTGCCTCAGGCTAAGAGGTCCTGGGCGGCGAATTCTTATCTGCCGCACTGGGAGCATATTCCGGATGGTGAACCCAGGGTCTTTGAAGATCCGGATAATCCTGGGAAATACCGTGTATATATTTACGGTTCCCATGATACCAGGAAAACGGGTTATTGTGGATATGATCTGGTTACCTGGTCAGCGCCAGTGGATGATCTAAACAACTGGCGTTATGAAGGAGTTATTTTTGAATCTATCGTGAACGGAAACGCCGATGTTTTATTTGCGCCGGACGTGGTTGAAACCAAAGATGAAAATGGAAATAAAACCTACTATCTGTATCCTAATAATCAGTCGTCAGGCTCAGGCCGTTCTGGCATGATTGCCAGATCTGCTAGTCCCAAAGGACCTTTTGAGGTTTGTAACTGGGAAGATGAAAATCAGACCAGCACAGATGGGATTCTGGGCTTTGATCCGGCCGCCTTTGTTGATGATGACGGAAGAGTATATGGATATTGGGGATTTCAGTCCTCAAGCATGGCAGAACTGGATCCGGAAACCATGTGTACGTTAAAAGAGGGGAGTAAGATACTTACTGAAAAGGATACTGGGATTGACGGAAGTGAAGGTGACAATTTCCGATTTTTTGAAGCATCGTCCATGCGCAAGGTGAAAGACAAATATGTATTTGTTTACAGCCGCAAAACTAAAGAGGGCGAATTTGGTCTCAGTGCTTCCAATTATACTCTTGCTTATGCTTATGGGGATACACCATTAGGTCCGTGGACATATGGTGGCACGCTGGTGGATGGCCGTGCCAGAGAAACGGATCAGAAGGGAAAAGTAATCTGTTCCCAGATGTCATATGGTAATACCCATGGAAGTATTTTGGAAATTAACGGTCAGTGGTATGTGTTCTATCATCGCTGCATCAATAATGACATGTATTCCCGTCAGGCGACAGTGGAGGCAATTGATGTAAACGTGACGGAGGATGGAGAAGTACAGATCAAAGAAGCAGAAGTGACGTCACAGGGCTTTGAGATCAATGGGTTAAATCCTTTTAAAAAGCAGACAGCAGGCAGTGCATGTTTTATGACAGAAGGTCCATATATCAAAGCTCATTATGATACTTCTAATCCGGGCAGCGATGTGGTAAATATTAAAAACGGATCTATTGTAGGTTATAAGTACTTTAATTTTGATCTGGGAAAGGGAACCCGGGATAAAGATATCATGGCTGTCAATCTTATTCCTAAAGGAAAGGATGGAACGCTGACGATCATGTTGGACAGACCATGGGAAAGTGACGGAGGTACTGAGATCGGATCCATAAATATTTCTGCTTCCGATGATCCAGAGGGGGTACTGAAAACCGCAGAGATAGATTCTCTAAGTTCTATAGAGGGAAAGCATGCCCTTTATTTTGTATTTAAATCAAATGGAAGCAGTGCGTTATGCGAACTCAATTCTTTCCAATTTGGTGATTCTACAGTTACAGATGAAGATGAAGGCCAGGATGAAAAGCCAGCGGAATCCCCGGCGCCAGACGTGGAGCCTGATGAAACTCCATTGCCAATACCGACTTCCGGTCCCGGAAATACGGCTTTGCCATCACCAGCAGTCCCGCCAGTGGTCAATCATTCAGAGGACGCATTGGCAGTGGGAAAGGTGTATACGGTTGGAAACTTTACATACAAAATCACCAAGGCAGGTACATCTGGAAAAGGAACTGTTCTTTTAACGGGTACAAAAAATAAAAAGATAAGATCTATTCAGGTGCCAGACACGATTACAATAAAGGGGACTAAATTCCGTGTTACCAGTATTGGAAAAACTGCTTTTAAAGGCTGCAGTCTGGCGGTTCGTGCCGTGATTGGAAAGAATGTTTCTGTTATAGAAAATAGTGCCTTTGAGTCATGCAAAAGGCTGAAGAAGATCAAGGTGAAAACTACCTCATTAAAAAGGATTGGAAAAAAAGCATTTAAGGGCATTTATAAAAAAGCCCAATTTAATGTGCCTAAGAAACAGCTTAAAAAGTACAAAAAACTGCTTAAATCGGCAAAGGCGTTCACTAAATTTGTGAAGATAAACGGCTGATATGCTGCATCCTGCCAGAGTTAGAGGATTTTTTGTTCTAATTGATAACTGTTACCATAAGTAAATTTATCAGGAGGCGCAAATTTAATATTTGCGTCTCTTGTGGTATTTTTGTTTCTGTTTATAAAAAAGATGGAAATTGTTAAAAAAATCATTGACAAGTTTGGACAATTTTGTTATACTGTTCAAGCAGCATTTGGAGAGGTGTCCGAGTGGTTTAAGGAGCCGGTCTTGAAAACCGGTGACTCCGAAAGGGGCCGTGGGTTCGAATCCCACCTTCTCCGTTTAAGTGTGAATGTTTTGCGTTTGCACTGTTGTTTAATATGAGAGAATCATTTCAGCATGGAGAAGTACCCAAGTGGCTGAAGGGGCTCCCCTGGAAAGGGAGTAGGTCGTTAATAGCGGCGCGAGGGTTCAAATCCCTCCTTCTCCGTTTATCAAATTTTGCAAATGAAAAATATTTTTAAAAAAAGTTAAAAAAAGTGTTGACAAATGCAAAAAGTTTTGATAAGATATTACTTGCTGACGCGCCGAAGAAACTTTTGGAAGAAAGAAAACATATGGTGCCATGCAAGCAAAGAACCTTGATAACTGAACAGTGAAACAACCCTGAAAATTCAAACAATTTTCAG
>CAMXSH010000041.1 GCA_947246475.1 uncultured Roseburia sp. | reverse complement strand
TGATAATAGGACCGCCGTCCGGGATCTCATTGACAAAGTGAACTGTGGCTCCCGTTACTTTATTGCCCCTTGCCAGTACACTTTCATGTACTTTTAATCCATAATACCCCGGTCCGCAGTGGGAAGGGATCAAAGAGGGGTGGATATTGATCATTCTTCCATCAAAATGTTTTACAAAATTTTCGGGCAGAATCACAAGAAAACCCGCCAGAACAACTAATTCAATCTTCTCTTCCTCCAGGCACTGGATCATCGCCTCTCCGTATTCTTCTCTTGTAGAATATTCTTTCGGTGAGATCACTTTGCTTTTGACACCGTGACTGGCTGCGCGCTCCAATGCATAGGCCCCTGGTTTGTTACTGATCACCAGGCCGATTTCTGCATTGGTGATCTTTTCTTCCCTGTGACAATCCAGAATCGCCTGCAGGTTGGTTCCGTCGCCAGAGACGAGTACTGCTGTCTTTGTCATCTATCCTTCATCCTTTCCAACCCGCTGCACAAGTACAACGAATATTGAGTAATTGGCAGTTCGTCTTGCCTATTTGATGGTAATGCCCTTTTCTCCATCAACGATCTCACCTAACACATAAGGAACCTCACCAGCGCTGCGGATGGCTGCCACTGTCTCGTCCACATCTGCCTTATCCACAGCAGTCACCATGCCGACACCCATATTATACGTATTGTACATCGCCTCTTCTGACACATTTCCATCCTTGGCCAGCATGCCAAAGATCGGAGGGATCGCAAAACTTCCTTTTTCAATCACCGCATGGGTGCCGTCTTTAAGCATCCGTGGGATATTCTCATAAAATCCACCGCCGGTGATGTGGCTGCATGCCTTAATCTTCACGCCGGAATCCTTAATAGCTCTCAGCGCTTTTACATATATCTTCGTCGGGGTAAGAAGAGTTTCTCCCAGCGTTCCGGACAGACTTTCATAAGTTCTATTCAGCGCCTCAGTGTTCATGCTGAACACCTGGCGGACCAGAGAATAACCGTTGCTGTGGATTCCCGAAGAAGCCATTCCCACCAGAACATCTCCTGGAACCAGCTCCTTTCCTGTGATCATATCTTTTTTATCCACAATTCCTACAGAAAAACCAGCAAGATCGTATTCATCCACCGGATAGAAACCTGGCATCTCCGCGGTCTCGCCGCCGATCAGCGCCGCACCGGACTGACGGCAGCCCTCTGCCACACCACTGACGATCTTCGCTATCTTTTCCGGTTCGTTTTTCCCACAGGCAACATAATCCAGGAAAAACAAAGGCTCGCCGCCGGCACATGCGATATCGTTTACACACATTGCCACACAGTCGATGCCGATGGTATTATGCTTGTCCAGTAAAAATGCGATCTTAAGCTTTGTTCCGACACCATCTGTACCTGATACCAGTGTCGGCTCTTCCATCCCCACAAATTTTTTTATGGAAAATGCACCGGAAAACCCTCCGATATCCGTGAGCACTTCTGGTCTCATGGTGGATGCAATGTGCTCCTTCATCAACGAAACCGCCTTATAGCCCGCTTCAATGTCAACTCCAGCTTTCTTGTAGTCCATTGTCTTCTTACCTCCGTTTATACTGCTTCAATGATGCAGTCATTTTTATGTAGAGGGTTTCTCCTGGAAACCCCAGATTCGTTCCTCATTATAGCATACTTTTTTTAATTATACAAACTTTTTCCTTTTCATAAGAAGTTTTTTCTGTTACAATAGAATCCTAACGAAGGAGGTTTTAACATGGAAACAAAAGGAACAATACTTTCCTACCGTCCGGATGTAAGGGTGGTAGATGCAACGATCCGCGACGGCGGACTGGTTAATGATTTTCGTTTCACCGACGAGTTTGTAAAAAACCTGTATAAGGCTAATATCAAAGCCGGTGTGGATTATATGGAGTTTGGTTATAAAGCATCCAGTGATATTTTTCCAAAAGCTGATTTTGGACCCTGGAAATTCTGTGATGAAAGCGATATCCGCCGGATCGTGGGAGACAACGATTCGGATATGAAGATCGCCGTGATGGCAGATGTAGGACGTACTGATTTTAAACGGGACATCATCGACCGGAGCAACAGCGTGATCGATCTGGTGCGTGTGGCTACATACATCAATACCATCCCGGCTGCCATCGAAATGGTAGAATACTGTCATGAAAAGGGATATGAGACCACCATCAATATTATGGCGATTTCCAACGACAATGATACCGATATCGATGAGGCGCTGGATCTGATCGGGCACAGCAGCGTAGACGGAATCTATATCGTCGACAGCTACGGAGCCATCTATCCGGAGCAGATGAGAAAACTGGCGGACAAATACCTTGCCTTTGCAGAGAAATATAATAAATATGTAGGGATTCATGCCCACAACAATCAGCAGCTCGCTTTTGCGAATACCATTGAAGCACTGTCCCGCGGCGTCAGCTATCTGGACGTGACCGTCAGCGGCATGGGACGCGGCGCCGGAAACTGTGCCAGCGAAATCCTTCTGGGATTTTTGAAGAATCCGAAGTATAATATTCTTCCGATCCTGGATATTCTGGAGAAGGAGATCCTGCCTCTGAAAGAACAGGGCGTGATCTGGGGATACGACATACCCTATCTTCTCACAGGACAGCTGAACCAGCATCCCAGGACCGCCATCGCAGCTACCAGGGAAAAACGTACTGATTATAGAAAATTTTATGTAGATCTGGTGGATTATAAATAAAAATCTTGTGTGAAAAGCGGGTACGAGTTAGGGATTTCATATCTCTGAAATATCGGCATAGTTGGAAACAAATCCAACTATGCCATTTTACAATAAAGGAGTAATTAGTTGAAAGTTTTAAATTCACGAAGGGTCAATGACCGTATCGCACAGTTTATAAAACGTGAACAACTCAATCAACTCATAGGCATGGGAGTATCTGTTCCTGTTTCTATGGATGAAATTGTGTTTGACGATTATGAAAACCTTAAACGATATGCTGATAGGTTTCAGCAGAATATGAAATTAGATGGTTTGAGTTATACGGATGATGAATCTATAATTGCAATGATGGTGAGTAGTATTGCTGCTGAGACATTAGGTATTCTCGATGGACAACCACCACTTCCCCCTGTATTACTAAACGATATTATCAAAGAAAGCCGTGTATTCCATCGTGGATGTTTTGATGATAACGCTTACCTTAACAATATACACTTTAAGAAACAGAAAATAGGAAGATTTGAACTATCTCATGCGTCATATTCAAAATATGAAACGATAATGTATTCCGTTCCTGTAAGTAAGTATAATGGTGTAATGATTCCCAGAGTCGGAACATTTGACCACAGATTCAAATATCCTAGGATCAAAGAGGATAATAGAACTTGGATGTCTGTTACACCAAATGAAATACTGACAATGGAAAAGCCTATAAACGATGCTACAGGCAATGTTCTTACACTTGGTTGTGGGATGGGATATTATGCTTATATGACTTCAGAAAAAGACGATGTAAGCCATGTCACTATTATAGAGAAAGAGCCAGAAGTTATTGAACTATTCAAAAATTTTATTCTTCCTCAATTTGCTCACAAAAATAAAATTACTGTGATTCAAGCTAATGCCTTTGACTTTATGGAGAATCTTGAAGACGGCCAGTACAATCACTGCTTTGCCGATATATGGATAGGCAATAATGACACTGTACCTTATATGAAGCTTAAGAAAATCTGTAAAAAATTTAAACAAATGAAAATGTCATACTGGATTGAGGATTCCTTGATTGCAACTATTATAGAATATGTATATATTATCATTTTGCAGGAATTTTATAAAAACAATAAAATTCAAGCTCCAAACCTTACAAAATTGTCAGAAGATGAGAAGTTTCAGTATCTTAGTGCTTTATTGAAGGATGCCAAAATCAGCAGACCTGATCATGTAGATTACTATATGGATTATCACAACATCATAAATTTAATGAGCTAAACACAAAAGCAGCCAAGGTTGAAACAAAGACTTTCCTTCCTTGACTACTTTTTTTCTCTTGATCAACCAACTTATCTAACTTCTCAGGGCAGTGTCCATATCAGTTATTTTTATAACATCAAGCGTCTTCGTTATGCTTCCTCTTCCTGCAGCTCACGCAGCACTTCCCGTTCTGCTTCTTCCTTAAAGTTATCAATGGTTTCCTGATTTAGGATAGGCAGCTCTTCCAGGGATTCAATACCAAAATACCTCAAAAATTCCTCTGTCGTGGCAAAAAGAATAGGCCGTCCTGGCGCATCCAGCCTGCCCGCTTCACAGATCAGGTTGTATTCGATCAGCTTATTTACGGCATGATCACACTTCACTCCACGGATCTTCTCGATCTCCAGCCTTGTGATGGGCTGCTTATAGGCAATGATCGAAAGGGTCTCCAGCATCACATCCGTGAGCACATGTTTTTTGGGTACGTGGGCCACCTTGATCAGATATTCATACATCTCCGGTTTGGTACAGAGCTGAAAAGAACCATCCAGTTCAATGATACGGATCCCCCGGTCTGATTCCTCATAGCGGGTCATCATATTGCGGATCAATCTGCGGACTGTATCCTCATCATGCTCTACGGCAGCGGCGATCCGCTCCACCTCAACGGCCTCTCCCATCGTAAATAATATCGCCTCTATGACCGCTTCTAATTCTTTTATATTCAAGCCTGTGTCCTCTCTTTCTCCGTCGGATTATATGTAATCAGAATATCATCAAATATCTTTTCCTGCACTATAGAAAGCTTTCCCATCTTCATCATCTCCAGAATCCCCAAAAACGTCACGATCACATAGGTCTTTCCCTTTCCATTTTCCAGGATCTTGCGAAAACTAAAGGTCCCGTTTTCTCTAGCATAATTTTCCAGAAATACAATGTGGTCCTCCAGACTGATCTCCTCTTTCTCGATCTCTCCGAATTTACTACGGATGGGGTCGATCTTGTCCACCTGTTTTTTCATTACGGAATTAAAGATACCCTGTAATTTTGCCAGTGTCACGTCACTCAGCAGTTCCTCGATGGGCACCTCCTCTTTGAAATCCCGGATCTCCTCCGGAATGGACGGTTCTTTAAAGATCATACGCCCAGCGTCTAACTGGCGGTCTTTCAATTCAAAGGATGCATATTTGTACATTTTATATTCCAGGATCCGCTCCACCAGTTCCTGACGCGGATCCTCGTACTCCTCCTCTTCTTCTTCCTCTGGTGGAAGAAGCATCTTAGATTTAATCCGTACAAGGGTGGCTGCCATTACAAGGAACTCACTCATGACATCCATATCTTTCGTATCCAGCTGCCGGACATAATCCAAATACTGCTCTGTGATAAGGACAATAGGAATATCATAGATATCTACTTTGTTTTTCTCGATCAGATGAAGAAGGAGATCGAGAGGTCCCTCAAAAACCTCAAGTTTTACAGGTATTCCCAATTACTCCACGTCCTTTCCCGATTCTTATTCTGGCGCCACCCATTACTTTGCACTGACATTTTATAACCTTTTGGCCTTGGCATTCATTTTACCATTATATTATATTTATCTGCTTCAATCAAGAAAGATTTATAACAGAAATCTCCGGAGTGTTAAAAAACCGCAGACGGATATGGTGGGTCCCTAACCCTCGGGTGAGTACCATATGGCACTTTCCCCTTTGAAACAAGCCGGCATCGTAGACAGGAAACAGCTGCAGCGACGGAGCGATCACCCCGCCCAACAATGGAAGCCTCGCAATACCTCCATGCACGTGGCCCGACAGTACCAGATCTGCCCCCCACTCCTGATATTCCTTGAAATATTCCGGGTTGTGCGCCAGTAGAAGGTTGAAACACTCCTTTCTGGCAGGTCCCAGATACTGTTCCATTCTGCTGCTGTCAAACTCTGTCTTCCGCCAGAATTTATGATACAGCTCTTCTTCCAGATTCAAACCATAGACACGGATCTGCCTGCCGCGTATAACCAGGTCCTGATGGGCATTATCCAGCCAGACCACTCCTGCCTTTTTTAACTCCCTGATAAAGTGCTCATAGCTCTCCATCCGGATCTCGTGATTGCCAGGGGCATAAAACACTGGACATATCCCTAGAAGTTCTTTGCACAAAGCAAGGCAAGAGTCCGTCCCCTTGCCATTTTTAACCGTCATATCTCCCGCCATACAGATGATATCAGGAGATTCTCTCTGAATCTTCTGGATCAGCCGCCTGTTGCCGGCACCAAAAGTGCTGCCGTGAAGATCTGCCAGCATCACTACTTTTACTGGTACTCCATCCCCCCACACGGAAAGGGGATAATGTTCCACGGCAAGCATGCCGTTGGAGAGATAACCATAAACCAGCAAAAGAATGATTAGAACTGCTGTTGTGATCCATAATAACTCTGCCATATAAGAAATCCCACCTTATTCTGTCATCACCGTTCCGGCAGGGCTTCCGCAGGACAGCTGAAACGGACTATAATTCTTCCTCGTCCTGTTCCGCAAAGGCAATGTTGGTGCCATGGTCTGCCACCCTCTCCAGATTGCTGATCAGATCGGAGAAGATCATAGCCGCATGGGGCTCACACTTATTGTTCGCCAGCCGGTTGACATGTTTTTTTTGTAACTTCTTTTCCATTTTATCAATTTCATTCTCAATTTGCAAGATATCATTCATGTGGGTATCATCCCCAGAGGCAAACATCTGAACCGAATACTGGAGAAGCTGTATCACTTTTTCAAACATTTCCCTCAGTTCATTTTGTGCCTTTTTGCTGAATTTGAGGTCCGCAGACAATGCAGTTTTCGCATAATCTGCAATATTTTCAGCGTGGTCACCGATGCGCTCGATATCATTTACCACATGGAACATGGCACCCAGCTGTTTGCGGTCCTGGATCGGCAGGGAGAGCTGGTTTACTTTCACAAGATAGTTGGTGATCTCTGTATTCAGATAATCAATCACCTCTTCTTTTTTATACACTTCATCCAACTCTTTTTCTTTTTTATTCAGCAGACACTCCATCGAACGTCTAAGGTTGTTGATCGCCATATTTGCCATACGGTCCAGTTCGCTGACCGCCTGTGGGATCGCTGTGGTCTGGTTAAAGATGGCATGTTTTCCGATAAACTTAAGTTCCATTCCATGTATCTCTTCATCCTCACCAGGTATAAGCAGATATGTAAGACGCACCAGAAACTTGCTGAAGGGAAACAGTACGATCACCTGGAAAATCTTTATGATGGTATTGATATTTGCCACATCCCTTCCTGCGCGGATCGCCGCATCCGATGTGCCCGCAGTCAGTCCATGAATGGCACCCATAATTCCATCTCCCCATATTCCCAGAAGGGTCATCACGATGACCAGTCCGATGATATTAAAAGAAACATGAACCATAGCGGCGCGTTTGGCATTCTTTGTCCCGCTCAGGCTTGCCAGCACTGCGGAACCACATGCCCCGATATTACATCCCATGATTACATAATAGCATATATTCAGATCCATCAGACCGGTAGACGCCAGCACAATAAGGATACCCACCGATGCCGAAGCACTCTGGAGTACAGAAGTCGCCAGAAAACCGATCAGCACCGCAAGTAATGGATTCCGAAGGCTGCCAAAAAGATTTTTTACCGCCTCCACCTGATTGAGCTGATCCACAGAGGCAGACAGTGTAGTCATTCCAAAGAACAGCACGCCAAATCCCAGCAGCACCTCTCCCACTCTCTTCACCATCGGTTTCTTAATAAACATGACCATAACCACTCCGACAATGATAAAGAACGGGGCAATCGCATCCAGCTTAAAGGATACCAGCTGTCCTGTCACCGTCGTACCAATATTGGCGCCCATGATCACTCCCACCGACTGGGTCAAAGTCATCAGACCACTGTTTACAAAACTCACCACCAGTACCGTTGTGGCATTGGAGGACTGAATAACTCCCGTAAATACGATTCCCAGTACAAGCCCCATAAAAGGGTTTGTTGTAAGCCGCTCCAGGATCGTACGCATCTTCTGTCCCGCTACCTTTTGAAGACCATCGCTCATAAGCTGCATACCATATAAAAACAAGCCGACTCCTGCCATGATCTGTAATGCTAATTCCATGATTACTCCTCTTTTCTCCCGTAATTTATTTCACTCCATCTCTCGTATGGCCACAATTTATACTTTAAACTATTTCTTTACATTATACAAGAACATTCTTTATTATTCCGCTATATTTTACAAAGGATTTACCTGATTTTACATATATTTTACATTTAGCTTGACGGTCAAAAAACCTCCTCACACAAAATGCGAAGCCCTTCTTTTAGTTCTTCTTTCGTCTGCCTGGCAAAACCGACTAGAAAGGATGGCATATATTCATCCGGCAGTTCTTTATAATAGTATGACAGGGGGCGCAGACGGATCCCATGCTTCTGTGCTTCCTGCAGCACCTTTTCCTCATCCCGCCGCCGGAGGCTTTGGGCGATCACATAAAGCCCGGCGTAGTCCCCCGTCACCTCGATGCGGTCCTGATAGCCTCGGAACACATTCAATACTGTATCATGTTTTTCCTTATACCGTTTACGCATCCGGTTCAGATGCTTTTCAAAAAAACCTCCATGAATAAACTCTGCCATCATCGCCTGATCCAGACGGGATACCGGACAATTATAGTCCCCGCAGCACTGTTGAAACCGCTCTGTAAGCCGGTCTGGCAGAACCATATATCCCATCCGGAGCGCTGGTGCGATGGCTTTGGAAAAGGTACCAATATAAATGACTTTCCCCCCGGTATCAATGCTTTGCAGCGCCGGAATGGGCCTTCCCTTGTAGCGGTATTCGCTGTCGTGGTCATCTTCGATGATGTATCTTTCCTTCTCTTCCTCCGCCCACTGAAGAAGCTGCTGTCTTTTAGCGATAGACATAACCGTTCCCAGAGGAAACTGATGGGATGGCGTCACATAACAAAGCCTGGCCCCTGAAGCTTCCAGTCCTTTGATCCCAATCCCTCCTTCTTCCACATCAACATTACAAACTTCAAAACCATGGGATGCCAGGATCTTTTTTGCTCTAACATAACCTGGCTCCTCAAAGGCGATGCTTTTTTCATCCCGGAACAATACCGATAAAAGCTGAAGAAGATATCCGATCCCTGCCCCGATGACCACATTGGCAGCACGGCATAATACCCCTCTTGAACCGTAGAGATAATCTGCCACTGCCCGCCTCAGTTCCCAGTCTCCCCGGTAATCTCCTGCCTGGAAAAGACTGTGGTCCTTTAATGCCTTTCTGCCAATGGACTGCCAGACAGAATAGGGAAAACTTTCCACATCCACCGCATCGGGATCAAAATCATACCGATAATTTTTCTGCTCTTTCTCATCTTCCTCTTCCCCGTGTTCTGCCTGATGGATCTGCTGGGTATGGGTAATTCTGTTCACAAAATATCCCCGTTTGGGCATGGCATATACATATCCCTCTGCCACCAGCTGTTCATAGGCAGTATCCACCGGATTTCTGCTGACAGAAAGATAACCTGCCAGCTCTCTGGCAGAGGGCAGTTTTTCCCCACAGGATAGTCTTCCCGACAGAATTTCTTCTTTAATATAAGAATAAATCTGATGATACATCGGCTCATCAGATTTATTGTCTAAAGAAAAGGTAAGCATTTTTCTTATCCTCCTCCAACTGTATTTTTAATGTATCTAGTCCGGAAAATCGCCGTTCTCCCCGCAAAAATTTATACAATTCCACGCAGATCATCTCTCCGTAGATCTCCCGGTCAAAGTTCATGATATATGTTTCTGCACCAGCTCTGTTTTCTCCGGGTATGGTGGGCTTCACACCTACGTTGGTAACTCCTATATACTCACCGTACTGCGTGTGTATCCGGGAAGCATAGACGCCATAGGGGGGAAGAAGTTTTTCCTGTTCCGGCAGCTGGTTCACCGTGGGCATCTGTATCGTCCTGCCGATCTGATTGCCCCGGCATACCTCTCCATATATAAAGTAAGGATGTCCCAGAAGCTGATTGACCATCTCTATGCTGCCCTTTTCCAGTTCCTCACGGATCCTCGTACTGCTGACCGGTTCGCCACACATTTTCTTTTTAGGAAAAACTTTCAGCTCATATCCATAAACAGAACTATATTTCTTCAAAAAAGCCACATCTCCCTGACGTTTGTACCCGAACCGGAAGTCTTCTCCCACAGAGATCACCTTCGCACCACACTGACGGATCAAAATGTCCTCTAAAAATGCCTGGGGCTTCATATGTGACAATTCTTCATCAAAAGGACAGTCGATGTACACTTCCATCCCAAGCTTCTCCGCCAGATAACGTTTTTCCCCGGAACTGTATATATGTCTGGAATCCGAAAAACGAAAGGTAAAGAGAACTTTCGTCAGATCCGAAGATTCTCGGATCGAATCCAGCAGCAGCCGGTGTCCGCTGTGCAGACCGTCAAACTTACCGATGCAAACCGCCGTATTATTCAGTTTATATGGTCCGTATTCCAGAATCTTCATCTCTGTCTCATGCCTTTCTGTCTGTATATCCGGCAAACCCCTCATTAAAAAACATCTTATGATTTCCAAAACCATGCTGGGCATCCCTGTATCTGTAAATGGCATAAAAACGCTGTGCCTCATCGTACATCCGGACCAGTGCTCCTGCTGTCAAAGCTTCCCCGCTCTGGCAGAACTCACCAGCCACATCGTTTCCATTTTTTAAAAATCGGAGTCCCTTTTCCTCAACGATAACTGCCGGATACTTTTTAAATACATGGTCTACCGGGTACATAACTTCCTGTATATTGCCGGTTTTATATAACTCCTCGATCTCCCTCAGTGTATGTGCCTCCTCCAGAAAAAAAGGCGCTACCGAAGTGCGCACAAGAGAGGCCATAGCGGCTCCACATCCCAGTTTCTGCCCTATATCATGACACAGCGTCCGGATATAGGTTCCCTTGGAACAGTGTACTCTCATGGAAAATTCCATCTTCTCCGGCTTATAATCCGCCGCTTCACAAGAATATACTGTGATTCTGCGCGCCTTACGCTCCACTTCAATGCCTTGTCTTGCCAGCTCGTATAACCGCTTTCCATTTACCTTCACAGCGGAATACATCGGCGGGATCTGCCAGATCTCACCGGTAAATGCCTGGGCTGCCTGGAGGATCTCATCTATACTCACAGCTACCGGATGTTCCTCCAGAATGGTTCCTGTCATATCCTGAGTATCTGTCACAATTCCCAGGCGGACAACTGCCTCATAGGTCTTGGATTTGTCCGTCAGCAGCTCGCATACTTTGGTTGCCCTGCCGAGACAGACGGGAAGCACCCCGACGGCATCCGGGTCCAGTGTGCCAGTATGCCCAATTTTTTTCTGGTGAAAAATCCCTCTCAGCTTCGCCACCACATCATGGGAAGTAAAGCCCTTCTCTTTATATATATTGAGTATTCCATCCATCGTTCTCTACTGGGATGTCGCCATCCTGCTCCTTTACTTTTGATCCTTTAACTGCCTCTCAATATGTTCTGTAATATTGTTGACCACATCAAAAGCAGAACCCTTAATGCTGCAGCCTGCCGCACGGATGTGCCCGCCGCCACCAAAAAAGGAAGCGATCCTGCTCACATCCACAAACTCATTGGAACGCATACTCACCTTATATTCCATGGTCTCCTTCTCTGTCAGAAGAATTGCTACCTCTACTCCCTGGGTTGTTCGCAGCTCATCAATCACACCATCCAGATCCGACGGCTTTGCCTCATAAAAGTCCATCACCCGGCGGGAAACAACAGAAAAAATAACTTTTCCATTCATCACCCGGACACTCTCCAGAAGACAGCGGCCCATGATCTGAAGCTGACGGTACGTCTTCATATAAAAACTTTCATCAATGATTGTGCCAAAGGGGATTCCCTTCTGCATCAGTTTCCCCGCCATCTCCATCGTGGACAGACCCGTGTTGGAATGTTTAAACACTCCCGTATCATGGATGATCCCAGTATAAAATGCCTGCGCTGAGAAATATCCTATTTTTTCTACATCCAAAAGACTACAGAGTACTTCACAGGTGGAACTGGCTTCCGCCTCTACATGGTTAATCTCTGCAAAATTCGTATTGCTGATATGATGGTCTATATTGATCCTTCGCGTCGCCGAATGAAATACTGGCTCCGCCTCTCCCAGACGGTCCGGTGAACCGCAGTCCAGCGAGACAAACAGATCAAACTTCTCTGTACCGCCCTCCAGCGCCTCTTTCCGGTTAAGATATTCAAATGCCTCTGGAATCTCTTCTAAGAACACCTGTACCCTTTTGTCCGGGAAATTTTCTATGACATAAGAATATAACCCCATACAGGAACCAATACAGTCTCCATCGGGACGAATATGCCCAATGGCAATAGTCCCTGCTTTCTGAATCTCCTCCAATAAAATACTCATCCTCTTACGCCCCTTCTATTCCCTGTGATTGACCTCATCAATCCGCTTTGACATCGTCACGCCATACTCGATGGAATTATCCAGAATAAATGTCAGCTCCGGTGTGTTTCTCAGATTCATTCTTCTGGCAAGCTGTCCTCTGGCAAAGGAGGCACTTTTTTTCAAGCCTTCCATCGTCTTTTCTTTCTCTTCCTCACTGCCCAGTACACTGACGAAAATCTTGGCAAATTTCAGATCCGGAGTCACCTCCACTGCCATCACCGAAGTCATAGGATGCACTCTGGGATCCTTTATCTCCTCCCGTATGATCTGGCTCATCTCCCGCTGAACCTCGCTGTTGATACGGATATTTTTTACACTGTTTTTTTTCATAGTCTCTCCATTCTAGGGATGGAGCCCCGCCCTTTTATTAGCGCGGAACCTCCACCATGATATAGCATTCCACCTGATCCTCTTCCTGGATATCGTTGAAACCATTAAAGACAAGGCCACACTCATAACCGGCTGCCACTTCTTTTACGTCATCTTTGAAACGTTTCAGGGAAGCCAGCTCACCCTCAAAGATCTGCTCGCCCTCGCGGCTGATGCGGCACTTACAGCCCCTCTCAACCTTTCCGTCAAGCACATAGGAGCCGGCGATGGTCCCCACACCAGAAGCCTTGAATGTCTGACGGATCTCCACATGGCCGGTAACCTTTTCCTCATAGATCGGTTCAAGCATACCCTTCAGGGCATTTTCAATGTCTTCGATGGCATCGTAGATGACGCGGTACAGGCGGACGTCTACATTTTCTCTGTCTGCAATCTCCTTCGCTGTATTATCCGGCCGGATATTGAATCCGATGATAATGGCATTGGAAGCGCTGGCAAGAGATACGTCGGATTCGTTGATAGCTCCCACTCCGCCGTGGATCACCCGTACTGCCACTTCTTCGTTGCCAAGTTTCAGAAGGCTCTGTTTTACCGCCTCCACAGATCCCTGTACATCCGCCTTGATGATCAGGTTCAGGTCCTTTACATTTCCCGCCTGGATCTGATTGAACAGTCCATCCAGAGAAAGTTTCTTTGCTTTTGTCTCTTCCAACAGTTTATCCTTACTCTGGTCAATATATGCCTGTGAAATCTGTTTTGCCTCTTTGTCGCTCTCTGTGGATACAAAGATCTCTCCTGCATCTGGCGCCCCGTTCAGACCAAGGATTTCTACAGGTGTAGATGGTCCTGCCACCTTCACTCTCTCTCCGTTGTGGTCGATCATGGCACGCACTTTACCATGTGCAGATCCCACTGCCACATGATCGCTGATATGCAGCATACCCTTCTGCACAAGTACTGTCGCCACCGGACCGCGTCCCTTATCCAGACGTGCCTCGATCACGATACCACGTGCCTTACGGTCCGGATTTGCTTTGAGTTCAAGAACTTCTGCCGTGAGTACGATCATCTCCAGCAGCTGTTCGATTCCTTCCTTTGTGTGGGCAGAAACCGAAACAAATATAGTGCTTCCGCCCCAGTCCTCTGGAATCAGCTCGTACTCTGCCAGCTCCTGTTTCACCCGCTCGATATTGGCGCCAGCTTTATCAATCTTATTGACAGCCACAATGATCTCCACACCGGCTGCCTTCGCATGGTTGATAGCTTCTACCGTCTGGGGCATGACACCGTCGTCGGCTGCCACCACCAGAATAGCGATATCCGTAGACTGGGCGCCACGCATACGCATGGAAGTAAATGCCTCGTGTCCCGGAGTATCCAGGAAGGTAATCTTTTCCCCGTTGATCTCTACCACATATGCTCCGATGTGCTGGGTGATGCCTCCTGCCTCATGGGAAGTGACATTTTCCTCTCGGATGGCATCCAGAAGAGAGGTTTTACCGTGGTCAACGTGACCCATAACACAGACTACCGGCGGGCGCTTCTTCATGGATTCTTCTGGTTCCTCATCCTCTTTCAGAAGTTCCGCTACCATGTCGATCTTCTCTTCCATCTCAGCGATGATATCAAACTCCAGAGCGATCTCTTCTGCCTCTTCAAAAGTAATATCCTGGTTCAGGGAAACGACCTGTCCCTGCATAAACAGTTTTTTCACCAGCGCAGCTGCCGGCATCTTCATCTTATCCGCCAGCTCACGGATGGTCAGACTCTCTGGAATCGTAATCTGCTTGATGGTCTCTTCCGGCTCTTTTGCTGCTGGCTCCGGCTTGATGAAGGCACCCTTTCTGTTCGGATCCTTCTTGCTGCGGATCTTGCTCATCTCTTCCTTGCTGGACTTTTTATAAGTTCCCTTTTCTGTTACTTTCTTATTACTTCTCTTACGGGAGTTTTTCTGCTCCTGTTTGATGCCGTCAAAACCGCTCTGGGACTTTTCAAAGCGCTCAAATACGCGCTCGCCGCCCCGTCCGCCATTATTTCTACCTCCATTGTTGTTCTGGTTACGACGGTCGCCGCCCCCAAAGTTTCCATTTCCCTGACCTCTGTTACCCTGGCCTCTCCGGTCATTTCCTCCAGCACCCTGGCCACCATTCTGGTTCCGGTTCCCCTGGTTTCTGCGTTCTCCATTACTGTTCTGGTTACGGCGGTCTCCGCCTCCAAAGTTTCCATTTCCCTGACCTCTGCCTCCCTGGCCTCCGTTCTGGTTCCGGTTCCCCTGGTTTCTGCGGTCTCCATTGTTCTGACTTCTGCGGTCCCCGTTATTCTGGCCACGGCGGTCTCCGCCACTCTGATTTCTACGGTCCCCATTATTCTGGCCGCGACGGTCTCCACTGCTCTGATTACGGCGGTCTCCACTATTAGAACTTCCATTGGCGGCATTCCCACTGCCCTGGCCTCCGTTCTGGTTACGGTTTCCCTGGTTTCTGCGGTCTCCGTTATTCTGGTCACGGTTCTCCTGGTTTTTCTGTTCCCTGCTCTGAGGTTCTTTGTTCTGTAACTCTTTATTTTGAGGCTCTTTGCGATCCGTCTCTTTCTGTTCTGGTGTCTGACCCACAGCTGCCGAAGCCGCCTTCTCAGGAGCCTCTTTCTTTTCTATCGGGGCTTCTGCTGGCTGCTCTGCCTTCTTCACTGGCATTTCCTTTTTCAAAGCCGGCTGTTCTGCCGGTTTGCTTTCCGTTTCTTTTTTCTTAACCGGAACTGCCGGTTTATTGGCATTGTTGAAGGTCTTTAGCAAGAAGGCGATCGCATCATCTTCGATATTACTGTTGGCACCTTTTACTTCAAAACCATTATCATTCAAAAGCTTCACCAGATCTCCACTTTTGATTTCTTTATTCTTTGACTGCAAACTTCTTGCAATTTCATATATTTTCATTTTCGCCATTCACTTTTTCCTCCAAATCTAAATTCTTACCAATTGACGCTGCAAATCCCGGATTCAGAACTGCCATCGAAGCACGGAACTCTTTTCCCACCGCTTTTCCTAATGTTTCCTTACTGCCATACAGGACAAAGGGAACCCTGTAATACTGGCAGGAATTCCTGAATTTCTTCTTCGTATTTTCAGAAGCGTCCTCCGCGACGATCACCAGTCTTGCCCTGCCAGAACGGATCGCTTCTTCTGTAAGAAATTCCCCGCAGGCTACGTCTCCGGCTCTCATCGCCAATCCAAGAGTTCCCAGTACCTTTTTCTGCTGGATCATTCACTCAACTGCCTTTCTAAATCTTCATAAACTTCCTCTGATACTTTTATTTTAAACGCCCGGCTCAGTCCGTTGGTTTTACGCGCTTTTTTCAAACACTCCAGGTCATCACACAAATAAGCTCCTCTTCCATTTATTTTTCCTGTGCGGTCAACGCAGATCTTTGGTTCCCCGCTGGAATCCTCCTCTGGCCCTGACACCTTCACCACCCGGATGAGCTGCTTTTTTTCTTTGCTTTCCCGACAGCCGATACACTGTCTCATGGGAATCTTTTTCCCCTTCAAACGATCAACTCCTTACCCTTCAAGGCTCTGCGTCTCGCTCTTGATATCGATCTTATATCCGGTCAGTTTTGCCGCAAGCCGTGCATTCTGGCCCTCTTTACCGATGGCAAGGGAGAGCTGGTAATCTGGTACGATCACCAATGCCGTTTTTTCCTCAGGATCCACCGTAACGGATAACACTCTAGAAGGACTCAATGCATGCTCAATAAAGATTGCAGGATTTTCATTCCATTCCACAATATCGATCTTCTCACCGCGAAGTTCATCCACTACAGTATTTACACGGATACCATTGACTCCAACACAGGCGCCCACTGGATCCACGTCAGGATTGGAGCTGTACACCGCGATCTTGGAACGCGACCCCGCCTCTCTTGACACATTTTTGATCTCCACCACACCACTCTGGATCTCTGCCACCTCGGATTCAAACAATCTTTTCACGAGTTCTGGATGGGTTCGGCTGACGGTGATCCTCGGTCCTCTTGTGGTATCCCTTACTTCAGTCACATATACCTTAATCTTTTCATGGGAACGAAATCTCTCGGTCTTCACCTGCTCTGCTTCGGTAAGAACCGTATCCACCTTGCCGAGATTTACCGTATAATTTCCATTGGAATAGCGCTGGACTGTACCTGTGATGATATCCCGTTCTTTTGTATAATACTGATCATAGAGGACTTTCCTCTCCTCCTCACGGATTTTCTGCACCACGACCTGTTTTGCCTTCTGGGCAGAGATCCTGCCAAAATTCTTCGGCGTCACCTCAATGCTTACAATAGCGCCTAACTCTGTTACATTGTGTCTTGCCTCAGCCTCAGTCAGAGACATCTGAAGCGTATCATCTTCTACTTCTTCTACTACCTCTTTATCCTGATATACATGAAATTCTCCTGTGGTATCATCTAATGTCACGCGGATATTATCAGATTTTCCAAACTGATCTTTACACGCCGCCAGAAGAGAATTCTGGATAGCATCGATCAAAATCTCCTTGCTGATATCTTTTTCCTTTTCAATCGCCTCCAATGCCTCGATCAATTCGGGATTCCCATTTGATACTTTGTTATTTTTCGCTTTCATTTTTCCTTTTTCCTCCAATTCTGAATACTAAAAATCAATCGCTTTTCGAATCAATGCAATATCTTTAATCTCTATCTCCAATTGATCATCACCCTCAAATGCCAGCAGGACCTTCCCTGCAGCAGTTGTGTCCTCTGAAGGCGCGTTATATTCTTTCAGGATACCGACAAATTCTTTATCTGAATATTTTTTTCCATCCTGTTCAAAAGTCACCGGAGCAAACAATTTGACCTCTACATCCTGTCCCAGGTTTCTTATGTAGTCCTTCGGTTTCTTAAACGGTCTCAGCAGGCCGGGGGAACTCACCTCAAGAATATAGGATTCTTCGATAAAATCCTCTCTGTCCATCAGGTCACTGAGTGCATGGTTAACAAGGGTCAGATCATCAATGGTGATACCGCCTTCCTTGTCAATATAAGCTCTCAGATGCCAGTTTCCCGCCTCTTTTACAAATTCCACATCAACGAGTTCAAAATGATTTTCCTCCAAGATCGGAGTGATCAGCTGTTCTGTACGCTGCTCATAATTCTGATGTTTGCTCAAAGACAACCCTCTTTTCCTTTTATTCAAATTAAAACAACAAACGCAAAAACAATGAGTGGACTTTCGTCCACTCATTTTCCATCAACAACATTTTCAGTATATCACACGTTTTCCTAAAAAGCAAGGGATTTTGGGATTTTTTTGCACTTTTGCTAATTACCTGCCAGCGTATACATATTATAGTAGACACCCTGCTGTTCCATCAGCTGGGTGTGCGTCCCCTCCTCCGCGATTCCTTCCTCGGTCAGTACAAGGATCCTCTGTGCATTTCGGATGGTGGAAAGCCGATGGGCAATCACAAAGGTCGTACGGTTTTTCGCCAGCTTCTCCAGCGACTCCTGAACCACTTTCTCACTCTCGTTATCCAGCGCCGATGTAGCCTCGTCAAATATAAGGATGGGTGGATTTTTCAAAAATACCCGGGCAATGGAAAGCCGCTGCTTCTGCCCGCCGGACAGCTTCACGCCCCGCTGTCCGATATTGGTCTCGTACCCTTCCGGCAGATTCATAATAAACTCATGGGCGTTGGCATTCTTCGCCGCCTCTATGATCTCATCCCTGCCAGCGTCTGGCCTTCCATAACGTATATTGTCGATCACTGTCCCGGCAAAGAGATATACATCCTGCTGAACGACGCCGATGTTCCGGCGCAGGCTTTTCAGGGAATAATCCCGGATATCCACTCCGTCAATCCGTACACAGCCAAAAGTCACCTCGTAAAATCTCGGGATCAGGCTGCACAGCGTCGTCTTCCCAGCTCCTGATGATCCCACCAGCGCCACATATTCTCCCTCATCTACTTTCAGGCTCACATGGCTGAGCACCTTTTCCTGATCTTCCTCATACCGGAAGCCCACGTCATCAAATTCCACATCCCCCCGGAGGCTCTCCGCCTCCACTGGGTGTTCTGCTTCCTGGATCTCTGGGGCGATGGCAAGAATCTCCCGGAACCTCTCGTAGCCGGAGATCCCGTTCTGGAACTGCTCGGTAAAGTTTATGAGCTTCTGTACTGGCTCGGTGAAATTGTTGATATAGAGCAGAAATGTGATGAGATCTGGCGCATTCAGTGACCCATTGGTCAGGAAAAACGCCCCCACAACGATGACCAGCACCGTGATCATCGTGATAAATGCCGTCAGCCCGGCATGGTACTGTCCCATATAAAAATAGCTGTTTTTCTTGCTGTCCAGAAACCCCTGGTTTCCTTCCATAAATTTTTCCTGTTCCACATCCTCATTGGCAAAGGATTTGACCACCCGGATGCCGGAGAGGTTGTCTTCGATGCGGGCATTGATATCTGCCACCTTTTCCCGGTTCCGCTTAAAAGCGCGTTTCATTTTTTTATTCAAAATGTAGGCGTAGACAAACATCACCGGGATCAAAACGAATGCCGCCACCGCAAGTTTCGGATTCACCCAGATCAGTATGGCTAGCGTCCCGATAAATTTAATAAAGGAGATCACCACATCCTCCGGCCCGTGATGCAGAAGCTCGGTGATGTCGAACAGGTCATTGGTGATCCGGGACATGAGCTGCCCCACTTTCTGGTTGTCGTAAAAAGAGAAGGATAATTTCTGATAGTGCTCAAAGATCTCTTTTCGCATATTGAATTCGATCTTCGCCCCCATCACATGACCGTAATTACCGATGAAATAATTACTGAAGCACTGTATCCCCACCAGCACCGTCATCAGAATCCCCAGCCACAGGATCGTATTCCAGATCTGCTCCTTGGGCATGCAGATCACCGTCCCGGTAATATAGCGCACGATCAGCGGGATCACCAGCGTAGTAGCCGCCCCCAGAAAGGCAAAGAACATGTCCGCCGCAAAAATCTCCCAGAAGGGCTTATAATAACTTAAAAATTCATTCCATTTAAAATATTTCTTTTCTGTCTCCATTTTTGTCTCCATTCACAAGGTGAACGCAGTTCACCTTTGCCTTATTGCCGTCGCAGGCGGCACAAACAATACTTAAATCAGTGGAGTAGAATCCGCTTTACGGATTCTACCAGTGTGAATAGAGCAAGGTGCCGCAAGTGGCGCCTTGCGAGAAACTACGTGATGAGGTTTTTACGAATCCGTAGTTTCATTCACACTTGTCTCCTGGTCAATTTTCTGTATTAGAAAGAGCTTCTGCCCGCTCTTCATCTTTTTTGGCCTTCTCATGGTCGCCGAGGGCATGGTACACTTTTGCCCTGGTTTCATAGGCGTCTTTATAGAATTGTCGAAGGTCAATAGCTTTGTTTAAATATTCTAATGCCTCTTCATACTCCTGGCATTCGTATTTGAGTGTCCCCATGTGTTTGTAGGGGTTGGGAATTTGTGGGGCAAGCTCAATGGCTTTTGTCAAATCATTAAATGCCTTTTGATATTCCCTAATATTAAGATAAGTAGTTCCACGATTATTGTATGCTATTTCAAACCCTGGATTCAATTCGATGGCTTTTGTGTAATCTTTGATTGCCTTTGCATGATTTCCTAATTCGTAATAGCAATACCCACGACTATTATATGCGTCATAATGTTTTGAATCAAGTTCGATAACTTCGGAGTAATCTTCAACCGCCTTATCATACTCTTTCAGTTCAAAATAAACATCTCCCCTATTATAATAGTTACCAGAATCTTTCGGACTCAGATCAATGGCAGCGGTATAGGCTTCGATGGCTTTGTCATATTTTCCTTCTCTTTTATATATGCGCCCCATCACTGCATAATTATGAACGGTTTCTTTCTTCTTTGCCTCCTTGATCTGTTCATCATTAAATGTATCCATTTCAATCACTATTTCATTCAAAGCCTCATTGGAACCCGAACTTTGCTCTGCCTCGGTACGAATCATCTTTTCAAACTTATCGTACTGTGTATTATAGCGTTCTATTCTGTCTTCCGTCACCTTCCTCATCTCTTTATCCGGGTTTTCAAGGCCCATTTTCCGGGAAAGCATATACATAAAATAGTCAAAGCCCTCGATGGGGATCAGACACCCGTTTTTACTTTTTACCAGATCAATAATCTCCTGGGACGGTTTCTCTTTCTTCCAATAACACCAGTATAGACCATTCATCTTGACGTTTTCATCCTTGAGAAACTCCATGAGGCTCTGGTCGCCGCCGGCATATCCGATCACCACCGGCGTATATACCATAAAGGATTTCTTTAATGTCTCCTGCCACTCCTGGTCCAGCCCATGAGTCTCCTTCTGGCGGTTATAGGGGTGAAAATAAAGGCTTCTGTGAATCTTTGCCACGATGGGGCGGTCAACGTTCAGATTGATAAAACCTGCCAGGGATTCATGCCCCACCAGCAAGGGGTGTTCATTTGCATAGATAAACAGGGCATCTTCAATCAGGCTGTCAAAATTCGTGGTGATCGCCAGATTATGTGTTTTCCCCGCAAGAATTTTCGCCAGGGCATGGTGGCCGAGGCTGGGCACACCCTTTTCCAGCTCCCTCTCAAAATACGCATAGCCCTCCTGATAATCTGGATAAAAACGGAGATCATAAATCCCAAAGTAATTCTCACTGGAAGGACTTATGCTTTTAATGTCCAGCTTCTTCATCAGATCCTGCAGTTCTTTTTCTTCGTATTTGTTTTTCAACTCTTCCGCCCAGATCTTTGCCATCTCCACCCCAGTAGGAATCCCACCCTCACGGGATGCACCAGAACCCAAAATAAAGCAAAAACGCCGATTATATTTTAGAGCCTCTCCAAACATATGAATAAAAGCTTTGGGAGAAATCTCATTTATCTCTTTGTCCATCAAATTCATCTTATCTGTCCTCTCTGATGTGTAATATCTATATATTAACATATGTTCCAGTTAATGGCAAATCATAGCATGAAAGCCTATCCCCATAGGGAAGAGGACATTTAATCGTTGTGAAACACGCTTTGCGAGTTTCACACATTCGCGGGCGGCGCCAAATTGGAATGCTTGCATTCCAATTTGCTTGTGCCTTCTGCATAAACAACAAAAAAACCGACATCTGTCGGTTTTTTAATAGTCCGTAGGGGAATCGAACCCCTGTTTCTGCCGTGAGAGGGCAGCGTCTTAGCCGCTTGACCAACGGACCGTGTCAACAATTGATATAATACTATAAAATTCAACTGTTGTCAACAGTTTTTTTAAATTTTTTTATTTATATTTTATAACATAAAAAACCTCATTTTCCCAAACAAGAATCGAAAGCCTTGAATTGTGCTCGTTGAAACCTGTTTGCCTTCATATGGTTAATGGCATGAACCGTTCTTAGTATGGTCTCTACCGTTTCCCCGGTCAGCTTACTGATCTCTTCTGGCGAAAGACCTCCAGCATGTCTGCCAGCAGCATGCTACGACCCCAGGCAGCCCCCTCTTTACGTCCTTCTTCCTTGCCTTCTTCTCTCACATTCGCCATATGCAATTCTTCATCATATTCAAATATGCTCATCTGAATCACCTCTGCTCGGTTGGCTCTTAAAAATTCCTCTAAGATTCCTTCCCCTATGCATTCCGATACTGCCCTCTCCACTGCTTCCTGGAAATCCATCTCCCGGTTGTAGCACCGGACCTGGTCCACATACTGCATATAGTCATGCAAGGAACGGTACTTCTCAAGCAGATCATCATTATATCTTAGATTGATGTTCAGCTGTAGTACTGTCAGTTCTAAATTTATTTCACCCGTCTGTTTATAAAAGGATTCTGACAGGCGCAGGATTTTCCTCTCTGGCTGTTCCTCAGTTCCATTATAGAATACAACAAAACGAGGCGATGGAATCTGTATTCTATTTCCCGAATACAGATCTCTTTTTTCCTTCTGGATTATCTTTTCATACAGTTTCGACACGTAGAATAGATCACGCAACGGCATATTCAGATTTACTATAATCTACCTAACATCCCTCGCCCAGCCAGCGCCCCTCTATCTCCTCTGCCAGCTGGAGGAACAGTTCCAGGTAACATTCTCTGGTTTTCCTGATAATCGTCAGCGCCACTTCCTCGTTATAGGAATGCGCCACCGCGTTCCGGTGGTCAAGAAGTTCCAGCCACCCCTCTTCACTGGCAATCATCCCTGCCTGATATGCCAGCTTTATGATCATTCTGGGAGAACCGGTTCTGCCGTCAGCATAACCATGCTCCTCCAGGATCTCTTTCATCGCTTTCCACGCCTGCTCAAAACAAATAGAAAATAAATGAACCAGCCCGGTCTCTGTCACCACATCATAAGGCGGAGCATAATCACGGATCTTTTTAAGATTTTCTAATGCAGACAGAAAATTATCATATTTTTTCATATAGAAGAATTCCCTCCTTTTCAATGGACTCCAACAGCGGCTTCTGCACAGGCTCATCCAGATTCACCACATCAAACATCAGTAGCGTGCGAACCGCCTCATCAATCTCCGTGCGAAAATGAACGATATCACCTCCGCTGACTGCCAGATCAATATCGCTGCGGGATTTATAGTCTCCTCTGGCTCTGGAACCAAATAAGATCACCTTGTTGACCCCACACTCTTTTGCCAGCTGGATGATTTCCTGCTTTATGGTATCCTCAAGATTCATATACGTCCCTCACTTTCCTCAATCACTATCCGAACCCTCTCACTGAAAAAAGTCCAGTATCGACATCTGGTCCGTCTCTGGCAGATCCCCCAGGATCCCCAGCTCCGCCATCTTTTCCACCACGGTTCCCGACACCTTGCATCGCTCCTTGAAATTCTCACGGGAAGAAAATGGTCCGTCCTTTACGGCTTCTACAATTCCCTCCGCCGCCTTGCCCCCCATGCCGTCAATGGAATCCAGGGATGGCATCAGCTGGCCGTCGATGATCTGAAAATGCGTCGCCTTGGCGCGGAAGACGTCGATGGGCATAAAGGTAAATCCCCTGGCGTACATTTCCTGCACAATCTTCATGTCCCCCAGGCTGTCCTGTTCTTTCTTGGATAACTCATTGGAACGGCGTCTGTAGTCCCGGATCGCCGCCTCCAGCTTCTCCTTTCCATGGCACATCAGCTCATAGTCAAAGGCTTTGGCGCGGATGCTGAAAAATGCCGCATAATAGGCGAGGGGATAGAACACCTTAAAATACGCGATCCGGAATGCCATCATGACATATGCCACCGCGTGGGCTTTCGGGAACATGTACTTGATGCGCTTACAGGACTCGATGTACCAGTCCTCCACCCCGGCTTCCTTCATGGCCTGTTCCATGTCTGGCGTCAATCCCTTTCCCTTGCGGACGCTCTCCATGATCTTAAAGGCAAGTCCATTCTCCACCCCGGTATGGATCAGATAGGTCATGATATCGTCACGGGTACAGATCGCCGTGGACAGGGTACAGTTGCCCTCCTTGATAAAATACTGGGCATTGTTCAGCCACACATCCGTACCGTGGGACAGCCCGGAGATCCTTACCAGATCGGAAAAATTCTTCGGCTTCGTATCCCGTAGCATCTGCATGACAAATTCCGTCCCAAACTCCGGGATGCCGAGGCTCCCCAGGTCGCACCCCATCAGTTCTTCCGGCGTCACCTTCAGCGCCGAAGTATCTGCAAACAACGACAATACTTCCTGGTTATCCAGGGAAATGGTTTTCGCATCCAGTCCCGTCAGGTCCTCCAGCATACGTATCATCGTGGGATCGTCGTGTCCCAGTATATCCAGCTTCAGCAGGTTGTGGTCGATGGAATGGTAGTCAAAATGGGTGGTGACAATGGTGGTCTCCTGGT
>CAMXSH010000040.1 GCA_947246475.1 uncultured Roseburia sp. | reverse complement strand
CTGCAGTTTATTACTTATACCCAGCTGCTGTACCAGTATTTGAACTGGATGACTACTATGCCAAGAGATTTGATGAATCTTATCAGCAGCATTGAACGTATCAATGACGTGATGGCGCAGGAACCTTTTATCGAGGATGTGGAAGATCCGGTGGAACTGGAAGTGGAAGGAGAGATTGAATTCCGCCATGCTACCTTTGGCTATAAGTCCTATCAACCGGTGCTGGAGGATCTGAACTTAAAGATCCATAAGGGAGAGATGATCGGCATCGTCGGGGCTTCAGGAACGGGAAAATCCACGTTGATCAACCTGATCATGCGTCTCTATGAGGTGGACGACGGAAATCTTCTGGTGGACGGCCACGACATCAAAGAGATCAAGTCGGACCGTTTCCACTCCCAGATCGGTGTGGTACTGCAGGAGACCTTTTTGTTTTCTGGGACGATCCTGAACAACATCCGTTTTTCCAGGCCAGATGCCAGCTATGAAGAGGTGGTCCGGGCGGCGAAACTGGCAAATGCCCATGAATTTATCTGTAAGACGCCGGACGGCTATAATACTTATGTGGGAGAAAAGGGTTACAGTCTCTCCGGCGGGGAGCGTCAGCGTATTGCTATCGCCCGTGCCATCCTGAATGAACCGAGGCTTCTCATTCTGGACGAGGCCACAGCGAGTCTGGATACAGAGAGTGAGTTTATGATCCAGAAAGCACTGGAGCGTCTTACAAAAGGACGGACTACCTTTGCCATCGCCCACCGTCTGTCAACGCTGCAGAATGCGGACCGTCTGATCGTGATCGACGGTCACCAGGTGGCAGAAGTGGGATCCCACGAGGAGCTGATACAGAAGGGTGGAATCTACTACCGTCTGGTAAAGGCACAGCTGGAGATGCAGGGATAAGAGCCGTTGTGCCGTAATGAATCGTTATGCTGCCAGTCAGCTCACATAGATTTTATACCAAACACAAAATAGCAGTCCCTCAAGTCATGAAATGACTTGAGGGACTGCTATTTTAACTCGACGGCGTGAATTTATTGTACTTGTTTCAATCTATAGATTGGCAAAAATCTTTGTTTGTTCTTGAAGTTCTTCTACAATTTCCTGATTCATATCCATACGATTTGAGATATCTGCCATATCAGCTGCCAGGCTTTGGGTGCTGTCTGCAGCTCCTGTTATGCCGGCAGCGCCCTCATCAATGGCTTTCGTAATACTCTCGATGGAGCCAGCAATCTCAATCATGGATTGCTTTAGCCGGTCGGTCCGGTTGTGGAACTCGTCCATAGCTTGTTCAATGTAAGCGGCATCATCTTTGTACTGCTTCCCAGAATTAACAAACTCCTGAAATTCTGCCAGAATTGATTCACTCAGATAATCCACCAGATCCTGGGAGTGCCTAGAAAGATTATGTACTGCGCTGGTAACAATTTTATTGACTTCCTGGATACGGTTGGCAGTTTCTCCACAGGAATCTGCAAGCTGGCGGATTTCTTCCGCTACTACTGCAAAGCCTTTTCCCGCTGATCCAACACGGGCAGCTTCTACCGAAGCGTTTAGGGCAATTATGTTGGTGGAAGCGGAGATCTGCAGGATATCTTTGGTGAGGAGATTGACCTGGTCAACACTCTGGCTGTCTTCAATCGCTTCATTCAGCACTGTTAAAATGTCTGAAACTTTTGCTCTCATGACTTCCATGTTTGTTTGGGCAGATTGTTCCATATCGTTTGCCCGTGCTTTCATTGCAATGGAATATTCTGTGATTGCACCGCATTCTTCAGCGGTATTATTGACATCACGCTTAATGTCTGCTGCGCTGTTGTTAATGATGGAGGCATTACTTGCCACTTTTTGGATGGCAGCGGATAACGCCCCTGTCAAAGAAGAAAGGTCTTTTGTGCTTTTATTAGAGGTTTTCGCTCGTTTTAATACCTCACCTACCACATTGTTGATACGTTCAGAACTTCCTTGAAGCGTATATAGAATACTTTTAAATGGTCTGATAACATACTTCATAATGATGCTGATAGAGGCTAATACCAATATAAGACCTATCATTATAGAAATAACACTAACGGTAAGAGAAGTTATATAAACTCTTGAAAGCGTATTTCTGGCAGTTGTTGTCTGAGCCTTAATTGAGGACTCCAGTTTGTTAATATTGCTCTCAATGGCATTACCAAAATCCGCTACATCTCCATTCGCATAGGCATAAGCATCCTGTGTCTTGCTGTCTGCACTGGCACAAATAAGATAAACCAGGGCGTGTTTGAAGGATTCATAATTTTTCAACAATTCCTGATATGTTTTATCTTCTGCTGCCGTAACATAATTTTTATATTCTTTCAGTTTTTGGTTTAGATTTTTTTCTTCTTGTTTCATTTGAGTTACAACAGTAATCATGGTGTTGTAATCTTCAGCGATGATATGGGATAGCGCCATCTTATGAGTGTTTGAGATGGAACGGCGGATTTCATCAAGTTTTGTTGTGCCGACCATATAATTATCAACAATATTTGCAGCATTGGCATTGACATTATTGATATTAAAAACCGCTAGGACATTTGAAATCAGAGCCACAACCCCCAGCAGGACGATGGGCAGAATTAAGCGGTGTTGAATTCTAAGCTTGTTTTTCATTTTGTATCCTCCTTTTTTACCTGGCAGTAACATCTTCTACCATCTTATCCAGCTGTTTTTGCAGATTTTCATTCTTTGGATTTCCTTTTGAAATATTTTTTGCAAAAGAGGCTACTGGCTCCCAGAATTTTCCTCCTACCCGCTGAAGATGCGAAAATTCAGTTTGTTCCAATAATGCAGCAATAGCTGGTGAATTCTGAATTTCTGCAGAGGCAGCTGTCTTCTTGTTGGAAGGACCCTGTCCACGCATTTCAAAACGAAGCTTCTGATTTGCTTCGTTGGTAATCCATTCTGCCAGTTTGGAAGCCCATTTGTGATTTTTAGAATAGGCATTCACACCAATCAGTTTGCAGCCTGAAAAAGATGCCATCTGTATCTGCCGGCCGTCACAGGTATAGGTAGGAAGCTTGGCGGCTCCAGTGTTTTTGCCCCAGATCTTTGTGACAGCAACAGAATTCCATACTCCGCTTATGCCTGCGATCACAGAGCCGTTTTCGACACCGGCCAAAAAATCCTCATCCTTTCGAGTGGTAAAGCCTGGATTGCGGGAAATATTCAGCATGGCTTCTGCTACATCCACACCATTCACATCCGCATCTTTTTTGTTCCAGGTACAGTAGTTGGTAATTCCATCTTCATTCAGCCCTATTTCCAATCCGGTATTGCCAAAGAAGGAATAAACATACCATGCAGAAGACCAATCCATAGTTATATGCTTTTTATTTTTTTTGGCTATTTTCATCATATTGTCTAAAGATTCTACATCTTTTGGAGTGAAATATTTTTTATTATAATATAAGAAGTATCCATTATCTGCTGTTAGTGGATAGGCGTACAAAGTATCTCCAACAGAGGCTGCTTCTACTGCCCTTGGCAGATGTTCCTGTTTGATATTATCCGCATTTTCAATAGGGAGAAGCGCACCGGCTGCCGCCAATGCGTTCAGCTGGTCATCTGCAAAGGTAAATACATCTGCACCTTTTTCCAACTCAGCGATAAGCGCATCCTTGCAGTTAGATTCCCCCTGGGCTGCAAATGTGATTTGAAAATCAGCCTGATCCTTATACTGAGTCTGGAAGCTCTCAATAATCTGCTTCATAAGTGCTTCGTCTTCTTCCGATCCCCAGACTACCAGATTGATTTTCCCAGAATCCGTTTTTTTCGTACTGTTTTTAGACTGTTCATTGTCATTTCCGCAGCCAGTCAATGATATGGCACATAGGACTGCCATAAATAGTATGTAAATTTGTTTCTTCATATGACAACACCTCGTTCCTTTATTTTTGCCTGGTTATTATAGCATTTTTATAGAAATTTTACAATATTTACTTATTAATTTAATCAAAAGAAAAGTAGAAAAATAATCATCGTTATGATATACTATCTGAAGGTTATGGATAAATCAGGTAAGGAGATTTGCCTGAATTCAAATGAATCATATTCGGATCAGAATGGAGGATTAGTATGTCAGAGGAACACAAAAAAGGAATGAATGCGGATCTGGTTTGGGAAGATCTGCGGGATTGCTGCATGGAGGGAGAATTTTGCGACCAGTGCCAGGAGGAAGCATGTACCATCGGTTATGCCAAAAAGTGTATCAAAGACTATCAAAATGAGCCGAAAAAGGAAGTAGCAGAAGGCACGGGCAGGATTCCTACCACCGATTTTAAGGTATATGATCCACATAAACTGGAAACAGCCATCGCGCATATTCTGAAAGAATGCAAGGATTGCAAAGAGGATCATACAGAAAACTGTATCATAAATGTGATACGAAACTGTTACGAAGTTGGTCTGCTTGGAGATGTCCATTCCTATGAAGGAAGTGCACTGCAGTATTTGATGTATCTCAAAGCAATCTCCCCAGAGAGTGCGGGGCGGATTGCAGATATTTATAGGAGCTAGTGTAAAAAGAAGTCCGGGGATCGTACCCCGGATTTTTCTCAAGTCACAGATTAAAACATTTACAGTTAATCTTAGCCCGATGGCGCGGATTTGAACCCTGTTTCGTTCTGCGTCATTGAGCTATGTCAGGGGGAATGAAAATGAGCCGTCAGATGTCAGAGACTCTGCGGGTTGGTATGATACTGGCTGTTTCCGGTGGTTTTATGGATGCCTATTCGTATCTCTGCCGGGATCATGTATTTGCCAATGCCCAGACGGGAAATATGCTTTTGCTGGGAGTTCATCTTTCTCAGGGGGATGTATCCGGGGCATTTCAATATCTTTGTCCGGTGGCGGCTTTTACGATAGGAATCATTGTATCAGATTTTCTGCGCTATCGGACGGATGGCCGGCTGGGCAGCCTGCACTGGAGACAAAGTTCTCTGCTGATCGAGGCCGTTCTGCTGCTTGGTGTGGCATTTATTCCCTTCGGCTATAATCTGCTGGCAAACAGCATTATATCCCTCGCTTGTGGGATACAGGTGGAGAGTTTCCGGAAAATACATGACAATGGCATCGCCACTACAATGTGCATTGGGAATCTGAGAAGCGGGACACAGAATCTTTGTGAATACATTTTTAAGAAAGACCGTTCCCGGCTGAGAAAGAGTCTGCTCTACTATGGCATCATCGGCTGTTTTATGCTGGGAGCTGTTATGGGAAGCATTGTGATCCTGTGGCTGCAGGAAAAATCTATTCTAATGTGCTCCGGCATTCTGTGTATTGCATTTGTTATGATGTATGGCAATAGACAAAGGTAGTTCGACGGCGCGAAGTTGAGGAAGCAGGGAGTAATATTTTTTCGTTGACTACTTTATAAAAGTATGCTACAATCACATCAATCTGAAATCTTCGGATTGATGTGATTTCTTTTTTTGCGGGTGCGTAGTCACTTTTCTGCAAATTAAAATTTCCATAGAAAATATTATTATACTTTTGAGTTAAAATGCTTTACATGGCGGGGAAAAAGAATTATAATAAGGGAGGATACTAGATGAAGCTTCCCTTTGGTCAGAATCGTATGTGCTATACAGTTAAAAATGTAGTCAAGGAAGTAGGTGTACGCTATATGAAGTCATGGGAGTTTGAGCGGATGTGGCGGGAAGTGGGAAAAGCAGAAGCCTTACTGGATATACTGGAAGAGATGGGAGAAGTTCCGAAAGCGTTGGAAGACAGAGTGCGAAGTGAAACAGACTCAGAGGTGATTAGCAGATGGCTTAAATTAGCGGTTAAAGTAAATTCCTTCGCTGAGTTTGAAAACGAACTTTTATCAAAAAAGAAAAGGACTAAAAGAGAATGAGTGAAGGTGGATTACAAAGAAAAGTATTTTCCGGGCTGGTTTGGAAATTTGGTGAGAGGATTGGGGCTCAGGCTGTGTCCTTTCTTGTCTCGATCATTTTGGCGAGGCTGCTGCTGCCGTCTGATTATGGGGTTATTGCACTGATCACCATATTTATTGATATAGCAAATGTGTTTGTATCCAGCGGTTTTGGGGCGGCTCTTGTTCAGAAGAAGGACGCGGATGAACTGGATTTTTCCTCTGTCTTTTATTTTAGCATTGTGATGTCCTGGGTGCTTTATATTATCGTATTTTTGTGCGCCCCGGTAGTAGCTGGATTTTATGATAAAGAAATTCTGACGCCGGTACTCCGGGTGATGGCACTTAAGCTGCCACTGGCCGGGGTGAATTCGGTACAGCATGCCTATGTACAGAAAAAGATGCTATTTAAACGTTTCTTTTTTTCGACATTGATCGGTACTGTGGGATCGGCGGTTGTGGGGATCGTAATGGCATATACAGGTTTTGGCGCATGGGCTCTGGTTGCACAGTACCTGTTCAATTCTACGATGGATACAGTGGTGCGCTGGTTTACGGTCCGGTGGCGCCCTGTATGGAGATTTTCTCTGGGGCGGATGAAGTATCTGTTCAGTTTTGGGTGGAAGATGTTGGCATCTGAACTGATTCACACGTCTTATAAACAGATACGCAGCCTGATTATTGGGAAAGTTTACACAGAAAAAGATCTGGCTTTTTATAACCAGGGAGGAAAACTGCCAAATCTTATCGTAACAAATATTAATTCATCTGTCAGTTCTGTGTTGTTTCCGGCGATGACATTAAAACAGGACGATACTGGAAAACTAAAGGAAATGGTGCGCCTCTCCATACGGGTGAGTTCCTATATCATGTGGCCTCTGATGATCGGTCTGCTGGTTATGTCAGAGCCGATTGTGCGTCTGATGTTTACGGAGAAGTGGCTTCCCTGCGTTCCCTATATGCAGATCGCCTGTATCCAGTTTGCCTTGGAACCAGTACAGACAGCGAATGTTCAGGCGGTGAAGGCGATGGGAAAGGGAAGAACTTATCTGCTTATGGAGATCGTTAAAAAAGTATTTGGTATCGTGATGATCGTCGCTGTGATGTACCAGGGAGTAATGGCAATAGCAGTGACTGCGATGTTTGTTACCTTTTTTGCGGCACTGGTGAATTCTACTCCAAACCGGAAATATCTTGGATACACCTACCGGGAACAGCTGGCAGATCTCATTCCATCAATTCTGTTGGCGGCTGCGATGGGAATATGTGTATACGGCATGGGAAGGCTGCCTGTACCGGATCTCGTAAGTGTTGTTTTACAGGTTGTATCAGGAGCGGCCAGCTATATTATATTATCCCTGGTCTTTCGAGTGAGTCAGTTTGGTTATTTGCTGGGCATTCTCAAAAATTTTATCAAAGTGATCCGGAACAGAAAGTGAGGAGAAGATGCGTGGATTCAAGCCGATATCCTTGGAGGAATGTAAGGAGATTGAATTAGATATGTTTCGCCAGATCGTAAAGGTCTGTGAAAAGTATAAGCTGCGTTATATTTTGGATTATGGGACGTTGATCGGAGCGGTCCGTCATGGTGGATTTATTCCATGGGATGATGACATCGACATTTCCATGCCGCGGCCAGATTACAATGTGTTTATGCAGGTATTTGATAAAGAAACAGAAGATTCCCGTTATGAACTTCGGACAGGGATGAGAGGAAATGTTGCCATCCCTTATACTCAGGTGGTGCACCGGGATACGGTCACACAGAAAAAGGGAAGGAGAGATACATTTGCCCAGGCGCTCTGGGTGGATGTTTTTCCGGTGGACGGAGCGGGGGACGATGAGGAACAGCGGAGAGAAGTATATGATAAGTATTGGGATAAGATCAAAGAATCCCGGAAGATATTTGGGAGGTACAAGCCTTATCTTAACCCTTGGAAACAGCTCAGACAATGTTACTGGCATCATCTGAAAAAATTTCAGCTGGGAAAGATCATTGGGGAGGCAGAGGCTCTTATGCAGACCTACGACTATGATTCTTCTCGAAATGTATTCTGTTATCCGACGGTTTATGGGGTGAAGGAAATCAATTTGAAGAGCTATTATGAGGACAGGATCGTCATGGGATTTGAGGGGATCTCCTGTCAGGTCCCACAGGAATATGATAAAAAACTCAGGGGGATCTATGGTGATTATACCAAACTTCCCCCTGAGGACCAGCGAAAAGGGCATGAGTATCTTGCCTTTTGGCGCTGATCAGCTCTTTTCGCGAAGATAAAATTTTTCTTCAAGACGTATTGGTTTATAAGACAGTTTTGCCTGCCGGAGATTTTCCTGACCGAGGTCATCTTCCCGGTTCACATAGCGGGCTTCTGGAAATTCATGGATCAGGAACTGCTGGTTGATGTAGTTATAAAGTCCTTTAATCTCGCTGTCTGCCTTTTCGATATGGATAAAAGCACACTGGATCGACGGACAATAACTTCCGATGGTGTAGGCTGCCAGTTTACCGTTCATGCGGATTCCTCCCATGTGGCAGTCGATGCTCTGGCAGTTGCCAAGAAGCCGGTACACACCTTCTTCTTCGTTATCAATACAATTATATTTGTCATAGACCCTGCGCTCATCCAGCCATTTTTCATGAAAATCTTTTACTTCTTCGATGTTACTGCAGCAAAGGGTTTCATAAGTAAATTGTCCCTCATACTCTCGCTGAAAAGCATTAACTAGATTTTTTTTCTTATGAAGAGCCCGCCCACTGAGAGTCTTTAATTTGTCTGCATCGTATATATAATCGGCGCTGTCCCGGTCGGCTTCCAGTGTGTAGTGGGAGAGGAGACCGGCACTCTGCCAGACATCTTTTGTGAGGGTGTCGATCAGATAGATATTCATGGGGCAGTTCCAGACTTCGTGGAACTGTTGTTCCATTCGGCGAAAGGCTTCTGGAAGGTCATCGACAGAGCATAGAGGGCAAAAAGCGCCCCGTTCTCCCTTTCTCTGGAAGAACAGGTAGAGTGCGATATCATCAGTGGAAAATCTTGTCTGATAATAATTTTCCCATAAAAACTGGTTTAGGAAGTGCCCTTCGCTCATAAAGCAGGGACGCATTGCCTCATATTTTCTGAAAATATGCTGTACAAATGGACTTATCGGTTGAAGTTCCATTCCAATCCTCCTTGTTAATTTCCTTTGGAATTTCTCTTAGCGCGGTAGCGTTCTGTGCCGTCCAGAATTTTCTTGCGGATCCGGAGGTTTTCCGGAGTGATTTCCAGCAGCTCGTCAGTATCGATAAATTCAATGGCTTCCTCCAGACTCAATTCTTTTTTGGGAGAGAGGCGGAGAGCATCGTCGGATCCGGAAGCTCTGGTGTTGGTCAGCTGCTTTTTCTTACATACATTGACTTCGATGTCATCAGTTTTCCCATTTTGTCCTACTACCATTCCACCGTACACCTTTTCACCTGGCCCTACGAAGAGGGTGCCTCGTTCCTGGGCATTAAAGAGACCGTAAGTGATGGTTTCGCCGGATTCATAGGCGATGAGAGAACCCTGTTTACGGTAAGCGATATCTCCTTTGTAAGGACCGTATCCATAAAATTCGGTATTGAGCACGCCATTTCCCTTAGTATCTGTCATAAACTCGCCACGGTAGCCGATCAGTCCCCTGGCAGGGATCAGAAATTCCAGCCGGGTGGTGCCTGCATTCAGAGGGCTCATTCCCTGGAGTTCTCCCTTGCGCTGGCTCAGTTTGTCAATAACCGTTCCAGTAAATTCATCTGGAACATCCACATAAGCGCGCTCCATTGGCTCCAGTTTTTTTCCATTTTCATCTGTTTTATAAAGAACTTCTGGTTTGCTGACTGCAAATTCATACCCTTCTCTGCGCATGTTTTCGATCAGTACAGACAGATGCAGCTCGCCACGGCCAGAGACTTTGTAGGCTTCGGTAGTTTCGGTATCTTCCACCCGGAGGCTGACATCGGTATTCAGCATTTTATAAAGGCGGTCACGGAGATGACGGGAGGTCACATATTTGCCCTCCTGACCAGCAAGGGGACTGTCGTTGACAATAAAATCCATAGATATGGTAGGTTCCGATATTCTCTGAAATGGTATTGCCCTGGGATTTTCCGGAGAACAAAGAGTATCTCCGATGTGAATGTCAGTGATTCCCGAAATGGCGACGATGGAACCGATATGTGCTTCTTCCACCTCTACCCGGTTCAGCCCTTCAAATTCATATAGTTTGCTTATTTTTACTTTACTGTTCTTTTCTGGATCATGTGCATTGACAATCACCACTTCCTGATTTACTTTGACAGAACCATTATCCACCTTTCCTACGCCGATGCGGCCCACATATTCATTATAATCGATGGTGCTGATCAGTACCTGGGTATCCGCTTCAGGATCTCCGGATGGAGCAGGAATATAATCAACGATGGCATCAAAGAGCGGTTTCATGTCATTTCCGTTCTCTTCCATGGAAGCAGAGGCAGTACCCTCTTTAGCAGAAGCGAAGATAAAGGGGCAGTCTAATTGTTCTTCATCGGCATCCAGGTCGATAAACAGTTCGAGGATTTCATCCACAACCTCCGCAGGTCTTGCTTCTGGCCGGTCGATCTTATTGACGCAGACTACGACTGGAAGAGAGAGTTCCAGGGCTTTTTTTAAAACAAATTTGGTCTGGGGCATGGCGCCTTCAAAAGCATCTACAACAAGAACAACGCCGTTTACCATTTTTAGCACCCGCTCTACTTCGCCGCCAAAATCAGCATGTCCTGGAGTATCGATAATATTTATTTTTATATCATTATAATGAATTGCAGTGTTTTTTGATAAAATTGTGATGCCGCGTTCCCGCTCAATGTCATTGGAATCCATGACACGTTCGGCAACTTCCTGATTGGCACGGAATACGCCGCTTTGTTTCAGAAGTTCATCCACGATGGTGGTTTTTCCGTGGTCAACATGGGCAATGATCGCGATATTTCTTACATCATCTCTTGCAGTTAGCATTTTATCGTCTTCCTTTCCATATGGGTGTTGATTTTTAGACTCAATAACTTTAGAATTATATCATAGAAACTTTTTTTAAGCAAATTTAATCTTTTAGTTCTAAAAATAAATTTTTTTGCATATCATTATTAAGTAAAGAAAAAAGGTCTGTCCACAGGATGGATAAAATAAACAAAGGGGGTCATATATGATGACAGATAAGGTTTTAGGAAACAATCAGGTAAATGTATATGGTGAGGTGATCAGCGAGTTCACCTTCAGCCATGAAGTGTACGGTGAGGGATTCTATATGGTACATCTTTCTGTGAGGAGACTCAGCAATGTATTTGATACGATCCCGCTGATGGTTTCCGAGCGTCTGGTGGATGTGTCAAAGGATTACCGAGGAAAATTCTTTGAGGCATGCGGACAGTTCCGTTCCTATAATCGCCATGAAGAAAATAGAAATCGTCTTGTTCTCTCGCTTTTTGTAAGAGATTTAAGGGTTGATGATACAGAACTTGGCAGCGACAAGCCGAATTATATATTTCTGGACGGGTATATCTGTAAACAGCCTGTATATAGAAAAACACCGCTGGGAAGAGAGATTGCAGATCTTTTGCTGGCAGTAAACCGCCCCTATGGTAAATCCGACTACATCCCATGTATCTGCTGGGGAAGAAATGCAAGATTTGCCGACGGTTTCCAGGTGGGCGAACACATTCAGATCTGGGGACGGATCCAGAGCCGTGAATATCAGAAAAAACTGGATGAAGAAACCTTTGAAACCAGAGTGGCTTATGAAATATCAGTTAGCAAGCTGGAACACATAGATGAGATGTCGGCGGTAGTTGCCGCCTCAGAAGAGAAGACGGAGAATGAGGATGAAATGGAGGAAAACCTGGAATAATATCCTGGCAGATCATCTTTTACTTGCATGGACATCATTTTTGTGGTAAATTAATTTTCATAGTCTGAGGAGTATTGTCATTTTTGTGGCAGTATGAACGAAAGAGAGCTTGAGTTTTTGTGATTTGTGACAGAAACCCAAGAAAGAGAGGTGTTAGTGACGATGAAAACAGGAATTGTCCAGGTCTTTTACGGAGACGGAAAAGGAAAGACATCGGCAGCAGTTGGTCAGGCACTCAGGGAAGTACAAGAAGGACAGAGAATTACCATGATCCAGTTTCTGAAAGGGAAGGTGGCTGATGAATTTCAGGTGCTGGAGCGCCTGGAACCGGATATGAAGATATTCCGCTTTGATAAAAGCGAGAGCAGTTACTGCGATTTACCAGATGATGCGAAGCGGGAAGAAAAACATAACATATTGAACGGCTTTAATTTTTCCAAAAAAGTACTGGAGACCGGAGAGAGTGATGTGATCATCCTGGATGAGCTGCTGGGATTGATCGATCTCAAAATAATCACCGAAAATGACGTGGAGGATCTCATCCGGATACAGGGAGATTACAGAAAGCTGATTATTACCGGAGCTAAGCTTCCAGATCAGATCCGGGCGTATGTGGATGAAGTATCAGAAATACGATAATTGGTATTGACGGGTATCTCCATTAGTGATATGATAAATAATAAGTGAATAAAAAAGAGTAGAGGCGCGGACTTTATCAGTAGTTTTCCGGATGTGTCAGGTTACATAGATGATGGTAAATGAAAGGAAAGTCTGCCGAAGGGGACAGGTACCTGAGACTGTCTGCCTGGGCATATGCTTAAGAAGTATATGACTGTCATCTTTTAAGATGGAGTGCTACAGATTACGATTGATTTTTTGCGGCATTTCCATTGATCGGGAATGTCGCTTCTTTTTCGTAAAAATGTAAGGAGGAAAAAAGTATGTCAATTTTTACAGGAGCTGGAGTAGCGCTGATTACTCCGATGAATGCCGATGGTTCGGTAAATTATGAGAAGATGAGAGAAATCATTGAATTTCAGATTAAAAATCAGACAGACGCTATCATCATCTGTGGAACGACCGGTGAGGCATCCACACTGAGCCACGAGGAGCATATAGAGTGCATCCGGTTCTGCTGTGAGGTGGCAGGTAAAAGGATCCCTGTGATCGCAGGAACCGGTTCGAACTGTACAGCAACAGCAGTATATCTTTCCCAGGAAGCGGAGAAAGCGGGAGCAGACGGATTACTTCTTGTGACGCCATATTACAACAAGTGTACACAGAACGGGTTGAAATCTCACTTCACCCAGGTGGCAGATTCCGTAAACATACCGATTCTTCTATACAATATCCCAGGAAGAACCGGTGTAAAGATCGCACCGGAGACCGTAGTCGCTTTGTGCCGTGACGCCAAAAACATCATCGGCGTAAAAGATGCCACGGGCGATATATCGGAAGTGGCAAACGTACTTGCCCTGGCAAAAAAAGAAGGGGTGGAGGTAGACCTCTATTCTGGCAATGACGATCAGATTGTACCGGTGGTATCCCTGGGAGGAAAGGGAGTCATCTCTGTGCTGTCTAATATTCTTCCTCAGCAGACCCATGAAATGGTGGCGGCATTTCTGGCAGGCGATACCAAAAAGAGTATGGATATGCAGCTGTCCTATTTTGACCTGATTGGGGCTCTGTTCTGTGAGGTAAACCCCATTCCAGTGAAAAAAGCGATGAATCTGATGGGAATGGAAGTGGGATCTCTGCGGGCTCCTTTGACGGAGATGGAGGAGAAGAATGCTGCGAGACTGGCGGATGAGATGAAGAAAGCAGGGATCATATGATCATAAAGAATAAGGTTTCATAATATACTTTGGAAAGGATGTACGACATGACAAGGATAATAATGAGCGGCTGCAATGGTGCCATGGGAAAAATGATCACAGACCTTGTGGCGAAGGATGAAGAAGCCCAGATCGTGGCGGGGATAGATATTGCGGATGATGGGAGAAATGACTATCCAGTATTTTCTTCCATTCTCGACTGTGATGTGGAGGCAGATGCCCTGATTGATTTTTCTACAATTAAGATTCTGGATGATCTGCTCTCCTATTGTGAGGAAAAAGGACTTCCGGTAGTGCTTTGCACCACCGGTTATGACGAGGGTCAGCTGGCAAAGATTGAGGGGGCGGCAGAGAAAATTGCAGTACTTAAGGCTGCCAACATGTCTCTCGGCGTCAATACACTGCTCCATCTTATCAGGAAGGCGGCGAAGGTGTTTGCACCAGAGGGCTTTGATATCGAGATCGTGGAAAAACATCATAACCAAAAATTAGATGCCCCTTCGGGAACAGCGCTTGCTCTGGCGGATTCCGTCAATGAGGCGATGGATGGTCAGTACGAATATATCTATGATCGTTCCCAAAGACGGGAGAAACGAGGGAAAAAAGAACTGGGGATCAGTTCGGTCCGCGGCGGCACCATTGTGGGTGAACATGATGTGATCTTTGCCGGAGAGGATGAGGTGATCACATTTTCCCATACGGCTTACAGCAAGGCTGTGTTTGCCAAGGGAGCTGTGGCGGCTGCAAAATTCCTGACAGGAAAGAAGAAGGGGCGGTTTGACATGGCAGATGTGATCGCAGCAAAATAAAGGGGAAAGTATGTTATCATTTTGTATCAAAGACGTCGTTTGTGCCACCGGCGGAGAGCTTCTCTGCGGTGATATACAAACGGTTGTTACCGATGTAGTGACGGATTCGAGGCTGGCGGGAGAGGGCGCATTGTTTGTTCCCATTATCGGAGAACGGATAGATGCCCATCGGTTTATTCCAGAAGTGCTTCAGGCAGGGGCAGCAGCCCTTACCTCTAAGCGGGAAGCGGCTGACGGGGCAGAAGGTCTGTCTGGAGCCGCTGTAGTCTGGGTGGAGGATACCCTGGCAGCCTTTCAGAAACTGGCGGGCTGGTACCGTCAGCAGTTTGACATTCCAGTCATAGGCATAACAGGAAGTGTTGGGAAAACAACTACGAAAGAAATGGTAAGCGCTGTGCTTGCCACAAAATTTAATCTGCTCAAGACCATTGGAAACCTCAACAGCCAGATCGGCGTTGCGCAGATGATGTTCCACATCGAAAGGGATACGGAGATCGCTGTCTTTGAAATGGGGATGAGTATGCCTGGGGAGATGGCGAGGCTGGTAGAGATCGCCAGGCCCCAGACAGCAGTGGTGACCAATATCGGAGTATCCCATATCGGCAATCTGGGCAGCAGAGAGGCCATCACCTTTGAAAAGGGGCATATTGTCAAATATGTGGGAAGTTCCCATGGCGGAATGTGCTATATCTGTGGAAATGGAGATCTTCCGGCGCTGACCAGGGAACATATACCCTATGAGTTATGCTCTGGCGGATGCGAGACTATTTTTTATGGAACGGAGCCAGGCTGCCAGATTCAGGCGAAGGATATCCAGGTCACAGAGAGTGGACAGTCTTTTCAGTATCATGGGAGACAGGACTGCAGTGTGGAGCTGTCGGTGATGGGAGGACATAATGTCAGCAACGCAGTGGTGGCGCTGGCTTTGGGAGAGCAGTTTGGTGTGGAGCTGGATCAGGCGCTGAAGGCACTGAGGCAGTACCGTCCCTTTTCCATGCGGGGAGAACGTCTGGACTGTCACGGTTACCATTTGATCGACGATACGTACAATGCCAGTCCGGACTCCATTAACAGCAATATCGACGCTCTATTCGATTATGGCGCAGAGGGCAGGAAGATCGTGGTCCTCGGGGACGTGCTGGAGCTGGGAGAGCAGAACGAGAGCCTGCACCGCGGCATCGGTGATCATATTATTCAGGAGGCGGCGAAGGGGAAGAAGCTCTCCTATGTCATAACGGTGGGGGAAGGAGCTTCTTATATCTGCCGCCAGGTAAAGAGTGGCTCAGATATTCCAACCAGAATATGCAGCAGCAACGAAGAGGCGGCGGAATTCGTCAGACAGCTGGCGCAGCCGGGTGACTGGGTGCTGGTAAAGGGATCCCGTGGGATGCACATGGATGAAGTGGTGAAAAAGGTAGTGATGTAGTGTATGCAGATATAATTGTGGATATCAGTGTGGAGGCGCTGGATAAAACCTACCAGTATCATATTCCGGAGCAGATGGAAGAATTGGTAAGGATCGGGACGCCTGTCCGGGTGCCTTTTGGACGGGGGAACCGGATCCTTCAGGGCTTTGTTGTGAATCTGACAGAGCAGCCAGCCTTTGATGTGAACCGGATCAAGGATATCCTGAAGGTGGAGCAGAAACAGGTGCCGGCGGAGGGTCAGCTGCTGGCCCTTGCCGGATTTATCAGGGATCGGTATGGTTCCACAATGAACGAGGCACTTAAGACCGTTCTGCCTGTCCGGAAAAAGATTAAGTCAGTGGAGGAACACTGGCTTAATTTTGCTATGGACGAAAGGTCTGTTATGGATATTCTCCATGAATACGAACGGAAACATTATGTGGCGAAAGTACGTCTGATCCGGGGGCTTCTTGCCGAGGGAGGCACGATGACAAGGAGGCAGGCAGACCGCCGGTACCAGGTGAAAAAGCCAGTGATCGACGGTCTGGTAAAGGATGGGATCCTTACCGTGACCAGAGAGAAAAAGTACCGGAATCCGCTGGATCTTGGATCTGCCAGACAGGAGCCGGATGCTTCCAGAGTGCTGAATGAAGAGCAGAGAGAGATTGTGGAAGATTTTGCGAAGGAGTACAAAAATGGTCTGCAGAGACCATATCTTCTGTACGGTATCACCGGAAGTGGGAAAACGGAGGTTTTTATTCGTTTTTTAGAGACCGTACTAGCGGAGGGAAAACAGGCAATTGTTTTGATCCCGGAGATCGCTCTGACCTTTCAGACCGTATCCCGGTTCCGCCAGGCGTTTGGTGAACGGGTCTCTGTCATTCATTCCAGACTTTCAGAAGGGGAGCGCTACGACCAGTATGAGCGGGCCAGGATGGGAGATCTGGATATTATGATCGGTCCCAGATCGGCTTTGTTTACTCCTTTTGAAAGACTGGGAGCCATCATTCTGGATGAGGAGCATGAAAACAGTTACATCAGCGAGGGAGTTCCCCGCTATCACAGCGATGAAGTGGCGCTGTTCCGCGCCAGTCAGACAGGAGCCAGTGTGATCTTTGGTTCGGCGACGCCGTCGGTAAAAAGTTATCTTATGGCAAAAGAAGGCAGATATAAAGAGTACCAGCTCACCAGGCGTGCCGGAGACGCCCTTCTGCCGGATATCCATGTGGTAGACCTCAGACAGGAGTTAAGGGAAAAAAACCGCTCTGTATTCAGCCGCATCCTCCGGCAGAAGATCTTAGACCGTCTGGAGAAAAAAGAACAGATTATGCTTTTTATCAACCGGAGAGGGTATGCGGGCTTTGTTTCTTGTAGAAATTGCGGAAATGTGTTACAATGTCCTCATTGTGATGTATCCATGACGGCACATAAAAATCATCTGGGAGAGGTGGATACACTAGTCTGCCACTACTGTGGACATGCTGTGAGAATGCCGGAGAGGTGTCCGGAATGCGGATCTCCGTATATCGCAGCATTTGGCCTGGGAACCCAGAAGGTGGAGGAGATGCTCCAGCGGCAGTTCCCGATGGCTAAAGTCCTGCGAATGGATGCGGACACCACTTCCGGGAAACATGGCCACGAATCTGTTTTGTCCGGGTTCCGGGAGGGAAGGGCGGATATTCTCATCGGAACCCAGATGATTGTGAAGGGACATGACTTTCCAAATGTAACGCTGGTGGCGGCACTGGCGGCAGACATGAGCATGTTTGAAAACGATTACCGCAGCAGTGAGAGAACTTTTCAGCTGCTCATGCAGGCGAGCGGCAGGGCGGGAAGAGGGCAGAAGCGGGGAGAAGTGGTCATTCAGACCTATCGTCCGGACCACTATGTGATCCAGAGCGTGGCTGCCCAGGATGCAGAGATATTTTATGAAAATGAGCTGGCATACCGGCGTATGTTAAGCTATCCTCCTTATTTTTCCATGCTTACGGTTCGTATCCTTTCAGAGGACCGGGAAAAGGGGCTGGCGTGTGTCAGGGAACTCGCTGCTGCGGTCCGGGGAAAGTGCAGCAGTCTAGCTTCGGTGGTGGGTCCTGCCGACGATGCGGGAAAGAAAAGAAAGGATCAGTTTGGTTTTACATTTTATGTAAAGACCAGGGAGCTGGCGCAGCTAGAGGTTGTAAAAGCCTGGCTGGATCAGGAGTTTGAGAAAAAGAAATACACCTGTTATATTCAGTATGAAGTGGATTGAATTGGTGTATTAAAATGAATGGAGGAAAATTATGGCGCTTAGAAATATACGCGAAATTGGCGATGATATTCTGTATAAGAAAGCAAAAGAAGTAAAAGAGATCACAGAAAAAACCAGAGAATTGATCGATGATATGCTGGAGACGATGTACGAGGCAGATGGAGTGGGACTGGCGGCGCCGCAGGTTGGCGTCCTGAAGCGGATTGCGGTGATCGATGTGACTGCGGAACAGGACAGCCCTATCGTCCTTGTAAATCCAGAGATCATTCATACCGAAGGAGAGCAGAGGGGAAGTGAGGGATGCCTCAGTGTGCCTGGGAAGGCAGGGATTGTCACGAGACCGAATGTGGTGCGGGTGCGTGCCTTTGATGAAAATATGCAGGAATTTGAGATCGAGGGAGAGGAACTGCTGGCAAGGGCACTGATCCATGAGATCGAGCATCTGGACGGCCAGCTCTATGTAGATAAAGTGGAAGGGGAACTGGTGGACGTCGGTGAGGAAGAGGAATAAGGAGGAGACAGATGGACGTTATATTTATGGGGACACCGGATTTTGCTGTTCCGGTCCTGAAGGCACTGATCGACTCTGAAGGGCACCAGGTTACAGCCGTGGTAACCCAGCCGGATAAGGCGAGAGGACGTAGCGGCAGCCTGAGTTTTACACCAGTTAAAAAGGTGGCGCTGGAGCACGATATTCCGGTGTATACACCCAAAAAGGTAAAAGATCCTGAATTCGTGGAAGTTCTGCGGGGGATTTCCTGTGACGTGATCGTTGTTGTGGCATTTGGCCAGCTTCTGTCCAAAGAAATACTGGAACTGCCTGCCTATGGCTGCATCAATGTCCATGCCTCTTTGCTGCCGAGATGGCGGGGGGCGGCTCCCATCCAGTGGTCTATTCTGGAGGGGGATGCTGCCACTGGCATCACCACGATGCAGATGGATGAAGGTCTTGATACTGGGGACATTCTCTTGAAAAAAGAGATCCCGCTGACGGCAGAAGAGACGGGAGAGAGTTTATTTGAAAAGCTTTCCGGGATAGGAGGCCCCCTTCTGTTGGAGACACTGGAGCGGGCAGAGCAGGGGACACTGGAACCTGTTACTCAGAAAGATGAGGAGAGCACCTATGCCAGAATGCTTACGAAAGAGCTTGGCAGGCTGGATTTCTCCTGGAAGGCAGAAAAACTGGAGCGGTATGTCAGAGGACTAAATTCCTGGCCCAGTGCCTACACGGAATTTAAGGGAAAGATGTTAAAGATCTGGCGGGCCGAGGTGGTACCGGAAAATACAGACCTGGCGCCAGGGACGGTGGCAGAGGTGGGGAAGGACAGTTTCAGCATTCAGACTGGTGACGGGCTCCTTCGTCTTCTGGAGATCCAGCTGGAAGGGAAAAAGCGTATGTCAGCTGGTGACTTTATGCGCGGGATGAAGATACAGAATGGAGAGACCTTGTGAGAAGTTCAGTCTTTGATATTGTTTATGGAACATTAGAAGAAAAAGGACATAGCGACGACTGGTTTCACCGCGTGGCGGAACAGGACCCTTCCAGAGTGTGGAACGGGCAGGAGAAAGGGTTTATACGGAGAGCGTCTTATGGGACGATAGAACGGGCGGCAGCTTCAGACCGTGTCATCGGCCATTTTTCCAAAACTCCGGCGGTCCGTCTCAAGCCTGTGATCCGCACGATACTGCGTATGGGAATCTACGAGCTATGGTATATGGATTCTGTCCCGGCATCAGCTACCTGCAATGAGATGGTAAAGCTGGCAAAGCAAAAGAAATTCCAGGGACTGACAGGCTTTGTCAACGGGCTGCTCCGCAATGTGGCGCGGGCAGATAAAGAGGAAGTTTGCCGGGAGATTCTGAAAAAGTGCCGAAGGGAGTCCGAAAGGCTGGCATTTATCTATTCTGTGCCGGAGGAGCTGGCTGATCTGCTGATAGGAGCTTATGGAAAAAAGACAGCGGAGAAGATCCTGGCTTCATTTCAGAAAGAAAATCCGGTGACCATTCGTGTCCAGACTTCAAATGCCAGAACCAGTCAGGTACAGGATAATTTCATAAAAGCGGGAATTCAGGCAGAACCCTGCCCTTATGTAAGACATGCCTTTCGTCTGTCCGGAGTAGAACGAGTAGAGGAGATTCCCGGTTTTGCGGAAGGGCATTTTATCATTCAGGACGAAAGTTCCATGCTTCCGGTGATGGTTTCCGGCATAAGTCCGGGAGATGTTGTGGTGGATGTGTGCAGCAGCCCTGGTGGAAAAGCGCTTCATGCGGCGGACCTGCTGGGTGGTACTGGTATGGTCAGCGCCAGAGATGTGTCGGAATATAAGCTGCAGCGCATACGGGAAAATATACAGCGTCTAAAGGCGGAGAACATAGAGATCAAGCTCTGGGACGGCAGGTCGGCGGATCCGGAATGGGAAGAAAGAGCGGATGTGGTGATTGCGGACGTCCCCTGTTCCGGGATCGGTGTGATCGGCAGAAAACCGGAGATCCGTTATACGGCGGTACAAAATGCGCCGGAGCTGAAAAGGCTACAGCGGGATATCCTGCGGGGGGCTGTGAAGGCTCTCAGGCCAGGAGGGACGCTGGTTTACAGCACCTGTACCGTGAACCCCGCGGAGAACGAAGAAAATGCCCGCTGGATCGCAGAGGAGCTGTCCCTGCGTCTGGTGCCCCTGGACGGGGATCTGCCGGAGGAGCTGAGAAATAAAATGACAGAACAGGGAATGCTGCAGATATTGCCAGGAATCCATGAGGGAAATGGATTCTTTGTGGCAAAGTTTATTAAATAAAAAACCAATGTTTTGGAATGGAAAAGGAAATGAAACAATTTGACTTAAGAAGCTATACGGAACAAGAAATGATCTGCCTGGCGGAGCAGTCTGGAGAGAAGCCATTTCGCGGAAAGCAGCTGTTTGAGTGGATCCATGGCAGACAGGTTTCAGATTTTGCCAGGATCAGCAACCTTCCCAGGAAGTTTTTGGAAAATCTGGCACAGGAGCATGAGATCTCTGGAGTACAGATTAGGAAAAAACAGGTTTCCAGGGATCACGATACCGCCAAATATCTCTTTTCACTGTCAGATGGAAATCTGGTAGAGAGTGTGTGGATGAAGTACCATCATGGAAACAGCGTGTGTATCTCATCCCAGGTGGGATGCCGGATGGGCTGCAGTTTTTGCGCCTCCACCCTCACGGGACTGACAAGAAATCTGACCGCCGGGGAGATGCTTTCCCAGATCTATGAGATCCAGAATGAAACGGGGGAGAGGGTGTCCAATGTCATCGTGATGGGAATGGGAGAACCTCTCGATAATTATGATAACCTGCTCCGGTTTATCCGGCTTGTATCCGCAGAGAGAGGGCTTCATCTCAGCCAGCGGAGCATTACTGTGTCCACCTGCGGGCTGGTTGACCAGATCCGCCGTCTGATGGAGGAAAAACTGCAGATTACCCTGGCTGTCAGTCTCCACGCCCCCAATGATGAGATCCGGCGCCAGACGATGCCAGTGGCAAATAAATATCCCATTGAAGAAATTTTTTCTGTATGCCGCGAATATATTGAGAATACGGGGCGGCGTATTACTTTTGAATACAGTATGATCGATGGGATAAATGACCGCAGGGAGCATGCTCTTGAGCTTGCCAGACGCTGCCGCGGTATGAACTGCCATATTAATCTTATTCCGTTGAATGAAGTCAAGGAGCGGAAAACCAGACGTTCCAGAGAAGAAAACATAAGAGATTTTAAAATAATACTTGAAAAAAATCGAATAAATGTTACTATAAGAAGAGAGATGGGGAGTGATATCGATGCTGCCTGTGGTCAGTTGCGTAATAACTTTATGGAACAGACTAACTCTGACTAAGGAGGTCAAACTGTGCAAACATTTTCTATAACAGATAAGGGACGCACCAGAAACACGAATCAGGATTATGTGTTTTGTGAAGAGAATGCTGTTGGAAACTTCCCGAATCTGTTTATTGTGGCTGACGGCATGGGAGGCCACAATGCGGGAGACACCGCCTCACGGATGTGTGTAGAGGAAGTTGTCTCACAGATTGAACAAAGTACAAAAGTGACACCGATCGGAATCTTTGAACAGGCGGTGGCGGCTGCCAATAAAAAGGTTTTCCAGGCTTCCCTCAGTGAAAAGGCACTGAATGGAATGGGGACGACGATAGTCGCCACTGTGGTGTTGGGAGATACCGCCTATATTGTAAATGTAGGTGATTCAAGACTGTATGTGTACAAAGATACGTTCAGACAGGTCACGATCGACCATTCTCTTGTGGAAGAGATGGTCCAGTCAGGAAAACTCCACAAGGAGGATATGCGTACACATCCCAATAAAAATATTATAACACGGGCTCTTGGTACAAACAGCGAAGTGAAGGCAGATTGCTTTGAAATCGAAGTGGACGAGGGGGACGTGCTTTTGTTGTGTTCGGATGGATTGTCCAATATGCTTGAAGATGAAACGATCGAGAGGATCATCAGAAGCCATAGAGAAGATATGGGAGAAGCAGGAAAAGAGCTGGTAGAAGCGGCAAATGAAGCCGGTGGGAAAGATAATATCAGCGTCGTTTTGATTCAGGTATAGAACGGTGTCCATTTGTGAACGCTTAGAATAGAGAATGGAGGAATTGTTTTGGTAAGTGTAGGAACCATAATCGGTGATAGATACGAGATCGTGGAAAAAGTTGGCTCTGGTGGAATGGCAGATGTATTTCGCGCTAAATGCCATCGTCTCAACCGGTTTGTTGCCATAAAGATCCTGAAACAGGAATACAGTGAAGATACCAAATTTGTTACGAAATTCCGTGGAGAAGCTCAGGCTGTTGCCTGCATATCACATCCGAATATTGTCAGCATCTATGATGTGGGAGAAGAAAATGGCATGTATTATATTGTCATGGAGCTGATTGATGGTATAACTTTAAAAAAATATATTGAAGAGAAAGGGAAACTTACCGTAAAGGAGGCAGTTGGGATATCCCTTCAGATCGCCAATGGTCTGGACGCTGCCCATCGGCATAACATCATTCATAGAGATATCAAGCCTCAGAATATACTGATCGCCCGTGATGGCACTGCCAAGCTCAGTGATTTCGGAATTGCCAAGGCGGCAAGTTCCAACACGATCACTGCCAACGCTATGGGATCGGTTCATTATATTTCCCCGGAGCAGGCAAGAGGGGGATACAGCGATGAAAAAAGCGATATCTATTCCCTGGGTGTCACTATGTATGAGATGATCAGCGGGACTCTTCCCTTTACTGGGGAGAGCGCTGTGGCGATCGCCCTGTCTCATATTCAGGATGATGCCACACCTCTGGCAGCTATGGATGCCACCATTCCAAGAGGTTTAAGCAATATTGTAAATAAATGTATGCAGAAAAAGACGGAACTACGCTATATCAGCGCTGCAGATCTCATTGCAGATCTCAAGATGTTTTTACAGGATCCCAGTGGTGATTACGGCGTCATCGGAAGTCTGTACGAGAACGGAGGAACCATTTTTATGTCGAAAGATGATGTAAATACACTGAAAAATGCCTCCCGGACAGGTATGACGCCAGCGGAAGATTATGGAGCGCAGGAAGTAGAGCCAGAGGAAGAAGAAGAGAGCAAATCCGATGTGGATCCCAAACTGGAGAAGGCTCTTGTCTTTGGAAGTATCGCTGTGGCGATCATCATCGGTCTGGTGGTGATCTATATGCTGGGACGGTTTATCGGACTCTGGGGCAGTTCCGGTGGTGATGAAAATAATGAGGATAATAAAGTCAAAGTAACGGCTTCACCTACACCTGGTGCAGAAGAATCCGGGGATTATGTTCTTCCTGATTTTGCGGATCAGCTGAAGGACAGCGTGATCGTGGAGCTGGGTAATGAAGACATAAAATATGAGATTGAAGAAGAAGCATCGGATGATGTGGACAAGGGCAATGTAATCCGGACAGAGCCCGGAGCAGGATCCAAAGTGGCTGCTGGAAGTACAGTGACCCTTGTTGTCAGTACCGGAGCAGAACAGATCAGCGTGCCGGAGACCAGTGGAAAAACCATTACTGACGCTATCACAGCTCTCCAGAAACAGGGATTTTCCGTAAAGCAGGGAGACGATGTGTATAGTAGTGAAGAGATTGGCAAAGTAGCATACACGGATCCGGCAGCCGGGAAAAAAGCCGAAAAAGGTGCTACTATTACGATTTACCCCAGCAAGGGGGAGGAGACCAAGTTTACCAAGGTTCCGAATCTTATCGGAAAAACCAGGAGTGAGGCAAAGGCGGCCCTTAAGGCTGCAGGGCTTGTGTATGGTAATGAGACGAAGAATTATTCTTCGACCCAGAAAAACCGGGTATGTGTGCAGAGTGTTGGCGCTGGCAAGCAGGTGGAAGAAGGAACCCGGGTGGATATTACTCTTAGTCTGGGGGAAGAGCAGACTTATGTATATAAGGGGTCTGTTACGATCAACAATCCCTTTGAGTATGAGACAGATCCGGCGGCAGAGTTTAGGTTTGTGCTTACCCAGGACGGTAAGGACAATGTCGTAAAGACTGCTACGATGAGTTATCACAATTTCCCATTCCAGTTAGAAGTGGAAGGGGAGAACGCAGGTGCCGCTACTTTAAGTGTGTATCGTGACGGTTCCCTGGTAGCGACCTATAACGTTACTTTGAAGAGGGTTGCCAGCTGATGGAGTTAGAGGGAAAAATTGTAAAAGGGATTGCCGGTTTCTATTATGTAAACTGCATGACAGAGACCGGAGAGAAGCTTTATGAGTGCAGGGCAAAGGGGATTTTCCGTAAAGATAAGATCAAGCCCCTTGTAGGTGACAATGCGGTGATCCAGGTCACTTCGGAGGAAAAGGGACTGGGAAATATTCAAAAGATTCTGGAAAGAAAGAATAGGCTTATCCGGCCGGAGGTGGCAAATATTGACCAGGCATTGATCATATTTGCCATGGCAGAGCCACAGCCGAATCTGAATCTTCTGGACCGTTTTC
>CAMXSH010000039.1 GCA_947246475.1 uncultured Roseburia sp. | reverse complement strand
GCGGTGTCGCTCCCCGCATGGGGAGTGTGGATTGAAATATAGATATGCTTACGATGTTTGACACGTTCTTGCAGTCGCTCCCCGCATGGGGAGTGTGGATTGAAATTATCAAATCCGGTAAAGTATATTCTCCAGATTTAGTCGCTCCCCGCATGGGGAGTGTGGATTGAAATAGGAGCAATGTTAGAAAATATGCAGAATGGTCAAGTCGCTCCCCGCATGGGAGTGTGGATTGAAATATTTCTACTTCGCCCTTTTTTACCGCCCCTGCGGTGTCGCTCCCCGCATGGGGAGTGTGGATTGAAATTTTAATGATTGTGCAAATTATTCTGGAACGGCTGGTCGCTCCCCGCATGGGGCGACAAGTTTAAACCTATTTCCATAATATCTAATATGTTAAAATAAAAGTTCAGGAGGAAATAAACCTATTATCCAGGGATAAAAAAATAATATAAAAAATGTTGTTTGTTTTAAAAGAGTATGTTTTCCAGGAGAGGTACAGATATGGTTAGCCTGACGCCGCCAGACCGAAACCCGCCGTAAATGGCATATTTTGGCGAACAACTTCATCCCCTAGCCTTGTTCTTTGCTAAAATACACCACACTCGGTTGGGGATTTCAGAGCAGTTATTTGTAAATGCGAAGGCAGTTGAATGAGTTGTACAGGTAGCTCGACGGCGCCAATTTGAACCCTGTTTCGTCCTGCGCTAGCACCAAAATAGCGTTGTTGCTTTCATTCGGCGATACCACCACATCGCCTCATTCAAGCACCTAGCTATTTTGGTGCTGTCGAGCTAAAACAATTATCCTGTGCGAATGTATCAAAAACATAATTTTCGTTGTACTAGAGATAATGGAAGTTTGATATGAGATTTTAAAATGAAGGTAAAAATAATAGGTATAAATAATTGCAGCTATGTGGTAAAATAAAATTAAATCTAAATAATCGTCTCTAAATTACAAACACACATCTTATTAAAAGTATGAAATAAAAAAATTATTTTAATATATTTTATTTAAGAAAAACAAAAAAATATTTAGAAAAAAAGAAGGAAATGCGGATGATTATAAGTGCAAGCAGGAGAACAGACATTCCGGCACATTATTCGGAATGGTTTTGCAACAGACTAAAAGAAGGATATGTTCTGGTCCGGAATCCAATGAATACACATCAAATAAGCAGGGTTATTTTGTCACCAGAGGTCGTTGATGGAATTGTATTCTGGACGAAAAATCCGGCTCCTATGTTAAAGAGATTGAAGCAGATTGAAAATTATAACTATTATTTTCAATTCACATTAACTGCCTATGGACCAGATATAGAAAAAAACTTACCATCTAAAAATCAGGTGATCATTCCAGCGTTCCAACGGCTGTCACGTGAAATAGGAAAAGAAAGGGTGATCTGGAGATATGATCCGATATTTATTAGTGACAGGTATACAATAGAATATCATTGCAGATATTTTGAAGTTCTGGCATCCAAACTTGCGCCATATACGGAGAAATGTACCATAAGTTTTATCGACAAATATAAAAAAATCGAACAAAATATGAAGTCGTTTAAAATACAGACAGTTGCAGCAGAGCAGCAGCTAGAACTGCTGCAAAGATTTGTTGAGACGGCAAAAAAATATAATATATTTATAGATACCTGTGCAGAGGTTCGTGATTTTACTGATATCGGAGTTTCTTCCGCTCATTGTATCGACAAAGACCGTTTTGAGAAAATAGGAAAATGTAGATTACATGTAGGAAAGGACAAAAATCAAAGAGGCGAGTGTGGCTGTATAGAAAGCATCGATATTGGAGCCTATGATTCGTGCCCCAATGGATGTTTATATTGTTATGCGAATAGCAGCAACTCAAGGGTAAATAATAATTGTGAGCAGCATAATTGTCAATCACCATTACTATTTGGAGGACTTGATGAAAAGGATACTGTGAAAGAGCGAAGTATGGGATCATTTGCTGACAGGCAGATGACTTTGCCTGACTACTGATCAGGCTGGCTCAAACAGAAATATTAAGTTAGATAAAAGGAGTGTTTTCAATGTCAGAGGTTTTGCATGAATTTAAAGCAGTTATTTTACAAAAAGGAGATATGGATGCAGCTTATGTAGAAGTACCTATTGATATAAAGCAGGTATATGGAAAAGGACGCTTATTGGTTCATGCTACTTTTGACGGGGAGCCATATGATGGACAGGTAGTAAAAATGGGAACACCAGGTTACATCATCGGTGTCAGGAAAGACATACGCAAAAAGATTGGCAAGACTTTTGGGGATGAAATACTGGTGACACTGGAGGAGCGTTAAGAATCAGTTTGGTAAATTGAAAGACGATACTATGCTTAAATTTAAGAAGAGGGGACAAAAGATGGAAGGCATAAAAATTAAAATATTATTTTTTCCCAAAAGCGGCCGACAGATTAAAAAATAAGTTGAAGTAGTACAAAACAAAATAGGAGAATTAAAATTTAAGTAATTTTATTTTAGCTGAACAATTTTCGTTTACAATCAATGCGAGGTGCCTTATGCAATTACCAAGTTCCGATAATCTGGAAATAGAAGTCCAATATCTAAACCATTTGTTTGGAAAAACCAGCGAATGTTACAAATTCTTTTGGTTCCAGGCGATCCTGACCAAGGTCTTAGAGGGAAAAGATGTTATTACATACGAAGAATTAGTTGACGAAATGATCGCTGACGCCTGGTATATGGTGACGGAGTATCACTTGAATATGGGACCAAAGGATACATTAGAGAGACTGGTTCACCATATCAGAGGTATTAGCAGCATAAAGCCCTCAGAGAAGAAAGAGAAGGTACTTGACTATCTAAAACACTGTGAAGATAAAGAGGTTGCACAGAAAAAACGTACTCTGACATATCATGTGCCCTATCGTCTGCAGGCACCATTTATGGAGGAAATGAAGGGCGGCGCATGGAATGTGTCAGAAGGAAATCTGATCGCCAGGATCAATCAGCATAAGCGTCTCATGTATTATTTCTCAGAGTTGAATGGTATGCAGACAGAGATCCATATTCAGCCAGAATGGATTAATTATTTCCTCAAAAATCAGGAAATATTAAAGGGATGGCTTAAATACAACATGATCATGTATCTGCAGAAACGGAATCCCAGCGTGCCAGGGATCTCAGATAAACTTAAAGCTCCGGAGGTGCGCAAGCTGGATAAAGTACAGAGGTATTGGAAACTGTTGTTAGAATTCGGACCGGTTCGTGAGATCTATGGGAATGAGATAATAACAGAGAAGGACATTTCCATTGACCATTTTGTACCCTGGAGCTATGTTGCGCATGATGAATTTTGGAATCTACATCCGACGAAAAGAGAAATTAACAGTAGAAAAAGTAATAATCTTCCAGATTGGGATATGTATTTTTCAAGGCTGTGCCATCTGGAATATTATTCCTACAAAATGATGAATACCTGTGAAGCTGTTATGGAGGCCTTTGAAATATGTGCCAGCGAGCATATAAATAGCAACGAGATACGGCGGCGTATTTACAAAAAAGGCCTGTCCCTCCTGGAATTTTCAAATGCACTGGAAGAAGTGGTTCAGCCCGTTTATCAGTCGGCGAAAAACTGCGGTTTCCAAAACTGGATTTACACAGGGGATAATGGAATCTGAACCCTAATTCCTGCCACTATTATAAAGAAAGATGAGGAATGACCTTATGCCAACTCTGTCTCTCCCAGGATTCTCATCCCTGAGCTCTGCCATAGTTTCAATTTTTGGGGATAACATCTGTATCGTACATGCCAGCCCTGTCGCAGGAGGCGATATTAATAAAGCCTTCCGGCTGGAATTAGCAGACGGCACCTGCGTTTTTATGAAAGCAAATAGGAAGGACAATTTATCATTTTTTACCGCTGAAGCAGCCGGTTTAGACGCGATGGCGCGTACTGGGATGATCGGGACGCCAGAGCTGCTCTGCTTTGGGACAGACGAGGGCAGGGGCGGATTTTCTTTTCTGCTTATGGAATGGATGCAGGGAAAGAGGCAGATTTCCCATTACTGGGAAACATTTGCACATCAGCTGGCTGCCATGCATAGGGCGCCATCGCAGAAGTTTGTCCCTGGGGGCAGATATGGTTTTCATCAGAATAATTATATTGGTGCCAGACCCCAGACGAATACGGCGTATGACAGCTGGGTGACGTTTTTTCGAGACTGCCGTCTGGAACCACAGATCCGGTCTGCGGAAGCATATTTGGGATCTAGCGACTTAAAAAAGACTGGCTGGCTGCTGGATCATCTTGGTGATTTTCTGGTGGAACCGGAGAAACCGTCGTTGCTGCATGGTGATTTGTGGTCGGGAAATGTCATTGTGGGAAATGACGGAAAGGCGTGGCTGATTGATCCGGCAGTATATGTGGGACATGCGGAAGCAGATATTGCGATGTCAGAGCTTTTTGGTGGATTTCCCCAGGAATTTTATTCGGCGTACCAGGAGGCTGGTCTTCTGCAGCCAGACTATGAGGGGCGGCGTGACCTGTATAATCTGTACCAGCTTTTAAACCATCTGAATCTGTTTGGACGGAGTTATCTCTCGTCCGTACGACAGATTCTGGATAAATATATCAGGTAATTGAGCTAGTGTACTGTATCACTCAATCTATGTCATTTGTCTGAAAATGAATGTTACAGCACACTAGAAAGAAGCGAGGTGCTATATGCAAAATATACATGAGACATCGAAAAACAGAATTGTGATCGAAAAGGGTGATATCACACAGCTGGACTGCCAGTGTATCGTCAATGCCGCGAACCGTACCCTTCTTGGCGGAGGCGGGGTGGACGGCGCCATCCATCGCGCTGCGGGGAGAAGGCTGCTTGAAGAATGCAAAACCTTAAATGGCTGCAATACCGGGGAGGCAAAGATTACAAAAGGCTATGATCTGAAAGCAGAGTATGTGATCCATACGGTGGGTCCTGTCTATTCTGGCAGCCCCAACGATAAAAAGCTGCTGTCTGACTGTTATTGGAATTCGCTGGAATTGGCGAAAAAATATAGGATACACAGCATTGCCTTTCCGGCGGTATCTACTGGAGTGTATGGCTACCCACTGGAGAAAGCGGCGCTGGCTGCCCTGGATACGATCAATAGATGGTTTGAGGCCAATGAAGATTATGAGATTACCGTGATTCTGTCCTGCTTTGACACAAAGACCTATGATATATATAAGCGTCTTTTATAAAATGGTCTGGTACAACATATATTAAATAATCAATATAATTATTTGACTAATTGCAAGTCTATTATTTTGCGAGATGGAAAAAGATAAGGGGAGTAATAATAATTTTATATTGCCAGTCAACATACCATTTGATATAATGATATTGTATGTTTAACTTTTCACGGAGGAAAGGATTTCATGATAGGAGGTTCAGAAATTCATGGTGAAGGAACTACAAAATAAAGTAAAAGATTCCAGAGGACGCTCCGTTTTTTGGGTTGTGTTGGGGCTGGTAGTTTTGATTGTTGTTCTGATGATCTCCAGCTTCTGGTTCCTCACAACTGCTCAGAAAACTACAGAAAACTCGGTTTATGATGTAAGTGAAGTATATTTGCAGGAGTTGACCAAACAGAAGATAAACCAGTTTCAGATCAATCTTGAAAATCAGGTCAGACAGCTTCGAATCGCGATTGCTACCCTTGATGCGGAGGATACAAGCAGCAAGGAAAAATTACAAAACTGCATTAAAGAGACGAACAAGGTAAGTGAATTTGATTTTTTTGCATTGCTTGATAATGAAGGTATTATTTATACTGAGAGCGATGTTATAAATGATTCTTCCCAATATCCATTTATTAACAGAGATCTAAAGAAATCAAAAGTTTCTTTGGAGAAAGTGGATGAAAATAATATGATCATGGTTATGGTGCCGCTAGAGGATACTTCTTTTGAAGAAAGGAAAATAATTGGGGCAGTTGCCGGAGTTAATGCGGGAACTTTCTCAGAAAAGGTTTTTACCCAGTATGACTTTGGCAGGATCTTTTGTGAAGTAATCATGGCGGATGGATCCTTTGTCATTAAGACAAATCATAATCACCTTAAAGAAAAATTCAATCTTTTTTCTGGCTTGGGGAAAGAGGCCGTTTTTGGAGATGGTTTTTCCATAGGGAAAGTAAAAAGTGATATTGATTCAGGAAAGTCTGGTGTTGCCTCTTATTATCTGAAGGATATCCTTCATTATACATATTACGCGCCGATTGAGGGAACAGACTGGTATATGAAGACGACGATACACTACGATCTGGTCAGCAGCAAGATTGATGCTGTCAGGCAGACGATGACCCGGAACAGTCTGGTTCAGCTTGCCTTGGTAGTTTTGATGCTTCTTGCCGTATTTGGTATTTATCTGTCGGTGCGCAGGAAAAATGATAAGCTTAATTATCAGAGAATTCAGGCGGAGGAAAGCAACAGGGCAAAAAGTACGTTCCTGTCCAATATGTCCCATGACATCCGTACTCCGATGAACGCCATTATCGGTTTTACCAATCTTGCGATCCAGAGCAAAGAGAGCATGGAACGGGTTCAGGGTTATCTTGCCAAGATCCTGGCTTCCAGCAACCATCTGCTGACGCTGATCAATGATGTTCTGGAAATGAGCAGGATTGAGAGCGGTAAGATCTATCTGGAAGAGACGGAGTGCAATCTTTCTGAGATTCTTCATGATCTCAATACGATCATTATTGGGCAGATCGAGGGAAAACAGCAGGAACTTCTGATGGATGCGGTGGATGTCATGAACGAAGATGTGTACTGTGACAAGCTGCGGCTGAATCAGATTCTTTTGAATCTTCTCAGCAATGCCATCAAATTCACTCCATCTGGCGGCAAAATATCGGTTCAGTTTAAGCAGAAAGAGGAGGCTCCGGAGGGATATGGCGCCTATGAGCTTCGTGTAAAGGATAGCGGAATCGGTATGACACAGGAATTTGCGGATAAAGTATTTACTCCCTTTGAGCGGGAAAGGACTTCCACAGTCAGTGGTATTCAGGGAACCGGTCTTGGGATGTCGATCACCAAGAGCATTGTAGATCTGATGGATGGCAGGATTGAAGTAAATACGGCGCCGGAGCAGGGGACAGAATTTATCATTCATGTGAACTTCAGGCTTCAGGAAACACAGAGGGAATATACGCCGATCGCGGAGCTGACCGGTGTAAAGGCATTGGTGGTAGACGATGATTTTGACGCCTGTGATGCTGCTACCAGAATGCTGTTGAAACTGGGAATGCAGTCGGAGTGGACCTTATCAGGAAAAGAGGCTGTGCTCCGGACCAAACAGTCTGTCAGCTTAAACGATGCCTTTGGCGTTTATATTATTGACTGGAGGCTGCCTGATCTGGGCGGCGTGGAGGTTGCGAGACAGATCCGGGCTATCGTGGGTGACTCAGCGCCAATCCTTATTATGACGGCATATGACTGGTCCAATATAGAGGATGAGGCGAGAGCAGCAGGGGTCAATGCCTTCTGCAGTAAGCCGATATTTATGTCGGATCTACAGGCCACGTTGTCAAAGGCGATCGGTCAGCAGGTGATGATACCAGAAGCCTCTGAGGAACCGGTTGACACTGTCGATTTTACGGGCAAGAGAGTTCTTCTTGTGGAGGACAACGAATTAAACCGTGAGATCGCTAATGAGATTTTGTCTCAGGCGGGATTTGAGATTGAAGCAGCAGAAGATGGCTCCATCGCAGTGGAGATGGTTGAACAGTCAGCGCCGGGATACTATGATCTGATCCTTATGGATGTTCAGATGCCGATCATGAATGGGTATGAGGCGACCAGAGCGATCCGGTCCATGGAAGATAAAGAGCTGGCGTCAACAGTGATTATTGCAATGACAGCGAATGCTTTTGAAGAGGATAAAAAAGCGGCGCTGGAGGCTGGAATGAATGACCACATTGCGAAGCCTATCGACATTGAAGTATTATTCGAGGTGTTAGGCAAAGTATGTAGCAGCTAATGTATATGAACCATAGATAAAGATGTCTTAGAAAATGATTAGGGGCAGCTCCGCGGGTATGATAGATTACCTGCGGGGCTGCCCCTTTTGTCAGGCATGCTCCTGCATCAGAGCCCGGAGCAGCATAATGTGATATTCTTCATCTTTTATGATCCGGGCGAGAACAGCATTGACAGATCGGTCCTGAATCATGTTGATATGTATTTTGTATTGGTTGATGGCGGACTTTTCAGCTTCAATGTCTGCCAGCAGCATCTTTCCAGTGAATTCTGGGAGGACAAGATATTCCGGCGTCCACATGGATTGTCTGCCGTTCTGATGTCTTGCCGTAAAATCTACCGTTCCGCCCAGGAGCTGGATCAGTTCACCAAGTTTCTGCAAATGCAGCATTTCTGCCATAGCGATTCCCAGGAGGGATTTTGCCAGAGCACATTTTTCACCGGAAATCCGGTTCTCATTGTTGATGTACTGAGTGATCGCAGACATCTCAGACACGGATCCACAGTAGTCGATGCTCAGAAGGTTGGCATAGACTGGGTTCTTTTTTTCAGCCTGTATGGGAGGATAAGGTAAATCAACCATGATCGGTCTTATACCGGCGAAGCTGCAGTTAATAACGAGTTGGGTTGCGTTTTCTTCCATTTTTAAAACTCTCCATTTTTTTTATATAACAATATATTTGAAATTTTAGATAATATGCGTCTCCAGGGCCTGGCTGAAGTTTTCTTGTAAAATAAAAAAATTAAATTTTACTTGACTTAGAGCCCGCTCCAGGTTGTATGATACTAAACAGGAGGTACAGACCGGAAAGGAGGCTGTGATGACGATAAAAGATGTGAGTGAGAAATTTCAGATCACCCAGGATACCCTGCGTTATTATGAACGGGTGGGGATGATCCCGCCGGTGACAAGAACTGCTGGCGGAATACGGGATTATCAGGAAACCGATCTTGCATGGGTGGAACTGGCGGTGTGCATGAGAAGTGCGGGGCTGCCAGTGGAGGCGATGATCGAGTATGTAAAGCTGTTTCAGGAAGGAGACACCACGATCCCGGCAAGATACCAGCTGCTGGCGGCGCAGAGAGAGGTGCTGCTGGAGCAGAGGGCCCAGATCGACGATACATTAAACCGTCTTGATTATAAGATCAGCAGATATGAAGAGGCATTAAAAACAGGAAAACTGACATGGGAATAGAAAAGGAGGAAGATCATGTATTTAGAAACCATAAATGGACCTGAAGATGTAAAGAAACTGGATATTGGGCAGTTGGAGCAGCTTGCTGGGGAGATGCGGGAGGCTCTGCTGAAACGTTTGAGTTTTCATGGAGGGCATTTTGGACCCAATTTTGGGATGGTGGAGGCGACCATCGCCCTGCACTATGTGTTTGATTCCCCCAGAGATAAATTTGTCTTTGACGTGTCCCACCAGAGCTACTGCCATAAAATGCTTACCGGAAGAAGGGAGGCGTATCTGGAAAAAGAACATTATGATGATGTATCCGGATATTCTGATCCCTCAGAGAGCCAGCACGACTTTTTCAACATAGGTCATACTTCTACTTCTGTGAGTCTTGCCAGCGGTCTTGTCAAAGCAAGAGACCTGAAAGGGGACAAAGAAAATGTCATTGCCATCATCGGCGATGGATCTCTCAGCGGCGGGGAAGCGCTGGAAGGCATCGATTTTGCGTCAGAACTGGATAGCAATTTTATCATTCTGGTGAATGACAATGACATGTCCATAGCGGAAAACCACGGGGGACTTTACAAAAATCTTAGAGCGCTGAGAGAAAGTGGCGGTACCTGTGAGTGCAACCTGTTCCGCGCCATGGGACTGGACTATGTTTATCTTGGAGAGGGCAATGAGATCGGAAAGCTGATTGAATTGTTTCATAGAGTTAAGGACATCGATCACCCTATCGTTGTCCATATCAACACGATAAAGGGAAAGGGATATGTTCCTGCTGAGAAGAATAAAGAGGACTGGCATTGGTGCATGCCTTTTGACATAAATACAGGAGCGCCTGCAGCTGCCTTTGAAGCGGAGGATTATGCTGACCTGACCTGTGAGTTTCTGCTGGAGAAGATGAAAAGGGATCCCATGGTCACTACGGTGGTGGCGGCAGTTCCCACAAATATTGGTTTTACAGAAGAAAAAAGAAGGGAAGCTGGCAGGCAGTTTGTGGATGTGGGGATTGCCGAAGAGCACGGTATCGCGTTTTGCTCAGGCATTGCAAAAAATGGCGGAAAGCCGGTATTTGCCACTCATTCCAGTTTTATGCAGAGAACCTATGACCAGCTGTCTCAGGATCTGTGTGTCAACCGTAATCCGGCGACGATCCTGGTCAATACTGCTTCAGTTTATGGCATGAACGACATTACCCATCTGGGAATATATGATATCGCCATGATGTCAAATATTCCGAATCTGGTCTATCTGGCCCCCACTAACAGCGAGGAATACTTTGCCATGCTGGACTGGAGCATTGAGCAGACAGAGCATCCGGTAGCGATCCGTATTCCATGCAATGGTGTTGTTCATTCTAAGGAGATCGTAGATACTGACTATAGTGTGCTGAATCGTTATCAGGTGGTGCAGAAAGGCAGCGGCACCGCAGTTTTAGCACTTGGGGATTTCTTCCAGCTCGGAGAGGAGGTGGCTGCTGCGATCAGCCAAAAGACGGGAACTTCTCCTACTCTTATCAATCCACGCTATATCACAGGACTGGATGAAGAACTTCTGAAAAGACTGACAGAGGATCATGCTTTTGTAGTTACGCTGGAAGATGGTATATTAAATGGTGGCTTTGGAGAAAAGATCGCCAGATTTTACGGTTCCTCAAATATGAAAGTATTTAATTATGGGTTGAAAAAGGAATTTCTGGACCGCTATGCAGTAGAGGATGTAATGAAGGATAATCATCTTACCCCGGATCTTATCCTGCAGGATCTCGGATTTTAGTATAACAGTTTCTGCCACGGAGACAGGTAAAAGATCAGCTGCTGGCAACGCCGGCAGCTTTTCTTATTTCCTGCATTTGCTTGATCTCATCCTCCTGGGTAGTGATTATATTCTCAGCGAGTCTGCGGACTTCGTCGTTGTCTGTACTGTCTAGGATGGCGCGGGACATATCTATTGCCATCTGATGGTGGGGAATCATTCCGTCGATAAAAGCCTGTTCCACGTTTTGGGCTGTGGAGGCAGTCTGCTGCATGGTTTTATGCTGGGACAACAGTTCCCCATATTTTGTAAGAAAAGCCTGTTCCTTTTTGGTATCCTTTTTTCCGGAGTCGTCAATCTCATCTTTCAGGCGTTCCATCAGCTGGATCTCATCTTTCTGTGTTTTATAGATTGTCTCAGCCAGCACTTTTAATTCTTCATTGGTGCTGAGACGGAGATATTCCTTCGCCATATCCAGCGCGGCTTCATGGTGGGGGATCATACCCTCAAGATAATCCTCAGAAGCATTTCCTTCCGGATCATTATAATCTTCTTCCATATCTTCCATCATATCTTCCATAATATCATCCTGCTCCCGCAGAAACTGGTTCAGGTATTTATCATCATCCATAGGAGAAGAGGTTGCCTGTACGGAATCTCCCGTTGTGGCATTGGCATCAGCCCTCTCAGGGGCAGAATCATGATCGGTGCCTACACCGCTGGCAAATCCCCAGACAAAGAGGATTATAAGGACAAGGACGATCACCAGGCCGATCAATCCATATTTTTTTCGATTATTCATCTTAAATTCTCCTTTTATGTTATTTTCCATTATTATTTGTGTTTATGTTGGAGGTTATACATAAAATCTTTTTCATCGTAAAGAATAAAAAGAGCAATGATTGCAAAAAGATCCAGTATACTTGAAAAATGGAGATGATGATATGCTGATAATCAATGGCAGAATACTTACCATGACAGGAACTGATTATGAAAAAGGATATTTGTATAGTAAGGGAAAAATAATAAAAGATGTGGGGAATATGGAAGAGTTTCCCGAGTCCATAAGAGAGCACTGCCAAAAAGACCAGGACCAGGTGCTGGATGTTCAGGGCGCCTGGGTGATGCCTGGGCTGATCGATGCCCACTGCCATGTGGGGATTGCCGAGGAAAAATGGGGGGCCATCGGGGACGACTGCAATGAGATGACGACGCCGGTAACGCCGCAGATCCGTGCTTTAGATGGAATCAATCCCATGGATCCGGCGTTTCACGATGCCATTCAGGCGGGGATAACATCATTAATGACAGGCCCTGGAAGCTCGAATGTGGTGGGAGGGCAGTCTGTGTTTATGAAAGTCCAGGGGCGGTGTCTGGATGAAATGGTGGTGAAGGCACCTGCGGCCATGAAAATAGCCTTTGGGGAAAATCCAAAAGTAAATTATGGGGATAAAGATAAAATGCCGGGAAGCCGGATGGCGATCGCAGGGATGCTGCGGGAAGAATTATATCGGGCGTGCCAGTATGAGGAGCAGAAAAAGAGAGGAAATATCAATCCAGGAGAGGAAGATTTCCGTATGGAGTGCTGGATTCCGGTACTTCGCGGAGAAATACCGTTAAAGGCCCATGTCCACCGGGCAGATGATATTTTGACCGCGATCCGTATCGCAAAAGAATTTAAGCTGGATATGACATTGGATCATTGTACTGAGGGGCACCTTATCGCAGAAGAAATTGCAGAGTCTGGATTTCCAGCGATCGTTGGACCAGATCTTACTTCCCGGTCTAAAATCGAGGTAAAAAATATGAGTTTTAAAACCGCAGGAGTATTGGAACGGGCGGGAGTGAAGACAGCGATCATGACAGACCATCCGGTGTCCCTGATCCAGTATCTCCCACTCTGCGCCGGGCTCAGTGTCAAACAGGGTCTGTCCATGGAGGGAGGTCTGCGGGCAGTCACCCTCCATGCGGCAGAGATCTGCGGAACTGCAGACCGTGTTGGCTCACTGGAACCAGGAAAGGATGCAGATATTGCAGTATTTTCCGGTAACCCAATGGAACTTTTTACCAGAACCCTTTATACTATTATTAACGGTAACATTACATTTCAAAATGCTTCGTATTCTCAGCCAGCTGGACAGCAAGTCTTGTAAGCTCGCCAATCGCCTCATGACATTCGGTGACAATATCATTGAGTTCCATCATGGAAGCAGATGTTTCTTCTGTACTTGCAGCATTTTCTTCTGCGATGGAAGCAAGATTATCCACGATACCAGTAACGGTTTCCTTATGCATGTTCAGGGCTGTGGTCTGTTCACTGATCTGTGTAATGGCATCTGATACTTCGTGAATCTCTATATTTAGGGATTTGAACATCTGCTCTGTTTCGCAGAGTTTGTCATTCTGAACTTTAATATTATCTGTCACTTCATTCATGGTTTTTACGCTGGTATCAGAATTCTCAAGAAGGTCATTAACAATCTCTACAATACGCTCAGCAGACTGACGTGACTGCTCTGAAAGGTTTCGGATCTGGTCCGCTACCACGGCAAAGCCTCTTCCGTTTTCGCCAGCCCTTGCCGCCTCAATGCTGGCGTTCAGGGAAAGAAGATTGGTCTGGGCAGCAATATCTGTGATCAGTTCAGTCGCTTCCCGGATCTGCTGGGCGGATTGATTGGTGAGGTTGGTCTGCTTTTGCACTTCATTGACAGAATCTTTTGTTTTTTCGCTGATCTCCGTCAGCTCTTCGAGATTTCTGCCGGCTGTCTTATTGTATTCCTTCATTTTCTGTGAGCTGCTGTTCAGTGTTTCAACATTCATGGATGTCTCTTCCAGCGCCTGTCCCATTTCGTTTACCCTCTGGTTGGCTGACATTGTTTCATGGGCCTGGCTGGTAGCGCCGCCGGCGATTTCATCCACGGCTATATTTACATTGCTGATAGAGGTTGAAATAAGCTTAAAGGAAGAGGTGAATTGGTCCGAAAATTCTTCCAGTGCCTTTGAAGAATCGGTTATACTGGTGATAATCTCATGCAGAGAATCGATCAGGCTCTGAATGGCCCTTGCGATATCTCCCACTTCATCTCCACGGTCCAGAAGATGAGGCTTCATTTCAAAGTTCAACACACCTCTGGCGACATTTCCAAGATTGTTGACAGCTCCGTTCAGACTCTTTACGATGCGGATCACCATAAAAAGAACGATGACAAAAGTAATGATAAACATGCCGAACATCGCAAAGGACATGGAGAGAACCGTGCTTCTCATCCCCTTAATGACTTGATCCCGGCTCCTGCCGCAGAAGATACTTCCGATGACTTCTTTTGTACCCGGCTGGTACAGAGGTACATAATAACCAGAGTAGGGTTTGCCAAAAAGTTTGATGTCAGTGGAAAAATAGTCCTCCCCTTTCTGCAGCTTTTCGTAAATGTCGGCGGAGACCTTCGTATTGATCTCCCGTTCTCCCGATGCGTCTGTAAGGGTAGTGAGTATACGGGTGTCCCCATAAAAAATAGATAATTCCACATCTTGTTCTTCTTTAATGTGGTCGATCAGGTCGTAATCCCCGCTCAATGTCTTTGTGCCTTTAGTAAGGGTATCGCCATTCATGGCAAATTCGCTGCCTTCATTCAGTTCCATGTAAGTCTGGCGGACACTTCTTGCGATTCCGCTGACTTCCCGTTCCACCAGGTTGTCCGACAGGTCATTTTGCTTAACGGCGCCGAGCACAATACCGATTATAGTGATCAGAAGAATTGGTACTGCTACGGTCAGGCTGAGTTTTAATGCCAGCCTAAATCCCTTTTTTTCTTTCATAAAAATGTTCCCCCTTCTACTTAAAAATTGTGTATTAAAATGAGTAATCATATTATACCTTTTTGTTCCAAAATTTGCAAGAAAAATGAGAGGAGGAGTACATCTTTTGATTGAATACACAATTTATGTTATATATTTGGTATAATAAATATAAAAATGGATGAGATGAAAAGGAGGCAAATGCGATGCGAAAGACTAAGATAATCTGTACCATGGGACCTGCCACAGACCGGGAGGGGGTGCTGGAGGCACTAATCCATGAGGGGATGAATGTGGCGAGGTTTAACTTTTCCCATGGAAGCCATGAGGAGCAGAAGCGCCGTATGAAGATGGTGCGGGAACTGAGGCGGCAGTGCGATAGGCCGGTGGCGATGCTTTTGGATACTAAGGGACCGGAGATCCGTACTGGCGTTTTTGAGGGAGGAAAGGCAGTGCTGGAGCAGGGGCAGCAGTTTACCCTTACCTGCCGTGAGATCCTGGGAAATTCTACTATGGTTTCTGTGACATATCCTAAGCTTTATGAGGATGAGAAGCCAGGCAACCGGATACTGATCGATGACGGGCTGATCGAGATGGTAGTGAAAGAGGTCAGGGGAGAAGATATTATCTGTCAGGTGGTGAATGGGGGAGTGGTCTCTGACCACAAGGGAGTAAATGTGCCGAATGTCCACATCAGCCTTCCCTACATGAGCGAAAAAGATAAAAAAGATATTCTGTTCGGTATTCAGCAGGATGTGGACTTTGTAGCAGCTTCTTTTACGAGAACTGCTGAGGATGTGAAGCAGATCCGGCAGCTGCTGGATGAAAATGGCGGAGAGGACATTAATATCATTGCGAAGATCGAAAATGCGGAAGGGGTAGAGCGGATCGATGAAATCATACGTGCAGCAGACGGTATCATGATCGCCAGAGGTGACATGGGAGTGGAAGTGCCGGATGAAGAGGTGCCAGTCATCCAGAAAATGATCATCAAGAAAGTATACGAGGCTGGCAAACAGGTGATCACAGCTACCCAGATGCTGGATTCCATGATTAAGAATCCAAGACCCACCAGGGCAGAGACCGCTGATGTGGCAAATGCGATCTATGACGGAACCAGCGCCATCATGCTTTCCGGTGAGACGGCGGCAGGGAATTATCCAGTGGAGGCGCTGAAGACGATGGTGCGTATCGCTGAGCGAACAGAAAAAGATGTGGATTACCGGAAGCGTTTTTTCCAGCATGAAAGAAAAGCGAACCCGGATATCACAGATGCTATCTGCCACGCCACCTGTACCACCGCCCACGATCTGAATGCCCGGGGGATCGTTACTGTAACAAAATCCGGGCGCTCTGCCAGAATGATCTCAAGATACCGGCCGGACTGCGACATCATTGGCTGTGCCATGTCAGAAAAAGTGACGAGGCAGCTGAACATGTCCTGGGGAGTGACGCCGGTACTGCTGGAAGAAAAGAATAAGGTATTTGAGCTCTTTGACTATGCGACGGAAGCATGTCTCCAGAAGGGATTGGTACACAAGGGCGATGTGGTGGTATTTACCTCAGGTGTCCCCATTGGTATTTCCGGCACCACCAATATGATCAAGGCTCAGATCATAGCTTGATCCGGGCAGGGATCACATTGAAAAAAATATCTTTTAGGTTGACTTTTGCCTTCTTTTGGTTATAATTATACTTGGGAAACGATTTGATTTTGTAGATTCCGCGAAAGTACATCGCGAAACCAAATAAAAACTACTTAGGAGGTAAATTTCTCATGGCAACAAAGGCTAATTACAAACTTGACGAAATTGGTGCTGGCAAAGTTGGTTTTTCCAAGACCCGTGCTATCATCGAAGCTGGATTTTATGGTAACAATGTAGTAAAGGTAAACACGCTGAAGGAGGCATATAATCTGGCAAAAAATTCACCAGGAACGATCGTTACAGATATGCCTGTATACAGAGGAGAAGAGTTCGGTCTCGATGCAGACGCGAAAGTATTGCTTTTTAATGATGGTGCTGTAACAGGACGTTATGCAGCAGCGCGCCGTATCAAGGGAGAGCCGGGCGTAGATGCTCCAAAACTGGATAAAGTAGTTATGGACGCTATGTACAAGACCCGTTTCAGAAAACTCTATCATGCTACGGTATTTGTAGGTCTGGATCCTGAGTTTATGGTAAAGGCTCATCTTCTGATTCCAGAAGGAGAAGAGAACATCATGTACAACTGGATGCTGAACTTCCAGTACATGTCAGATGAATATGTAAAGATGTACAAAGAATCCAAGATGGTTGGAGATGGCAAAGAGGCAGATATCTATATTTTCTCAGATCCACAGTGGAAACCAACACAGAGCCCAGATGTAGATTACAGCTGCCTGAGCGATGATCAGACTCTCTGCTATTTCGATACAAACGAGAACTGTGCTGCTATTCTGGGAATGAAATACTTCGGAGAGCATAAAAAAGGAACTCTTACAATGGCATGGGCGATTGCAAACCGCAATGGTTATGCTTCCTGTCATGGTGGACAGAAAGAATATACGCTTTCTGATGGTTCCAAATACGTAGCTTCCGTATTTGGTCTTTCCGGATCCGGTAAATCTACACTGACTCATGCAAAACATGACGGAAAATATGGTGTTACAGTTCTTCATGATGATGCTTTCATCATCAACACAGATTCCTGCTCTTCCGTAGCGTTAGAGCCTACTTACTTTGATAAGACGGCAGATTATCCGACTGGATGTCCAGACAACAAGTATCTGCTTACTGCCCAGAACTGTTCTGCTACACTGGATGAGGACGGAAAGATCCAGCTTGTGACAGAAGATATCCGTAACGGAAATGGTCGTGCGATTAAGTCCAAACTCTGGTCACCAAACCGTGTTGACAAAATCGGTGAGCCTGTAAACTCCATTATCTGGATCATGAAAGATCCTGCAATTCCGCCGGTAGTAAAACTCAAAGGTTCTGCCCTGGCTTCCGTGATGGGTGCAACCCTTGCTACAAAGACTTCTACCGCAGAGCGTGTGGCAGCAGGAACTGATTTGAATGCTCTTCGAATCGTACCATATGCAAACCCGTTCAGAACTTATCCGCTGGTAAATGACTATGAGAAGTTCAAGAAGCTGGTTGAGGAAAAGAATGTAGACTGTTACATCGTAAACACTGGTGACTTCATGGGCAAAAAAGTACAGCCAAAAGATACTCTTGGAATCCTTGAGTCTATCGTGGAAGGAAAAGCCCAGTTCAAACAGTGGGGACCATTTGAAGATATTGAGATCATGGATTGGGAAGGCTTTGTTCCAGATCTGAATGACAATGATTACAAAGCTGCTCTTAAGAATGCTATGGAGCATCGTGTAACTGCCGTAGAGAACTTTGCGACAGCAAAAGACGGATATGACAAACTTCCAGATGAGGCACTTGAGGCAGTGAAGAAGCTGGTGGCAGCACTTAGCTGATTAAAAATAGTCTCAAAAAAATAAATTGATTTAGACATAAGCACTCTTTCCTTTAAAAAGGTATTTTATGGGAAAGGGTGCTTTTGCAGTCTGTTGATAACATCCAGCGGGAAAATTGCTGTTTACATTTTCTGATAAGTATGATATTCTATCCTTGCAGGGGAATAGAGAAAAATTCATAATCTTCTTGAATTCTATACATATCTGTGATAGTATATAAATATAAACTATTCAATGTTTATGATTCCGCTGCAGATCACAAAATAATTATATAAATGGTGTGGCGGAGTGCAGATATCCAGTGCTATGGGGGTAGTGTTTTTTCTTTGCATTCCTGCATGAAAGAGGGGGATGTGTTGGGAAAGGCAACAGGGATACTGAATTATCGGAAGCGTGTAAAGGAATTAAAAGAGTTGAATCTGACCAGTGACCTGCTTTCTTCCGTTGTTTTCGAGGATACCGCAGCGATTCAGGATGTGCTTCGCATATTAACGGGAATATGCGACCTGAAAGTACTCCGGGTAGAACCGCAGAGGAGTTTGCGGAATCTGTATGGCAGAAGCTCCGTACTGGACGTTTGGGCGGAGGACTCGCAGGGCAGCCAGTACAATATGGAGATTCAGATCGCCGAAAACGAAGATCATTTAAAGCGGTCCCGTTTTATCCAGAGCCGGATTGACAGCCGCAGCCTGGGGAGTGGCATGGGGTATGATGAATTACCAGATCTGTTCCTGATCTTTATAACAGAAAAGGATTTTTTGAATGTAAGGACAGGGATTACAAGGATCGTCCGTATGATTAAAGGGACGCATCGCCAGGCAGAGAACGGCGTCCACGAGATTTATGCTAATCTTGAATATCCGGCGGAAGACGAGGAAGTCACAAGGCTGTTACAGTTCATAGGTGACACAAATAATCCGGAAATATCACGGGATGGTTTTCGGCATTTGTCAGAGCGTGTAGAATATTTGAAAAATGAGACAGGAGGTGCAAAAAACATGTGCGAATTGCTGGAGAGAGAATGGAATGATGGTATGGAGAAAGGCCGAGAAGAAGGGCGTAAAGAAGGGCGTAAAGAAGGGGAGCTGTTTCATCTCATCGATCAGGTGGTAAAAAAACGTGATAGGAAAATAACGGCGGAAGGGATTGCAGAAGCGCTGGAGACGGAAGAGGCGATGATCGAGCGGATCCTGCTGGCAGCTGCTAAGGCGGGATCGAACGTGGTGGAAGAGATCTATGCCTGTTTATAACAAGTGGATGGTGGTTTTGCAAAACCAGTATTGTAGAAAAGGATAAAACCGTGTAGAATGGTTATGAAGGAGGGATATCATGAAGCGACTTTGTTCCATAGCAGTTGTGCTTGTTCTTCTTGGAAACATTTTTTCATGCCAGGGGGCTGTGGCGGAGGCCAAGACTGTTCTGGCCAAGAAAAGTGCTACTTTGACAGTTGGCACAAAACTGCAGTTAAATTTGAAAAATAATAAAAAAAAGATCCGCTGGACCAGTTCAAACCAGAAAGTGGCAAAAGTTTCAAACCGCGGTCTCGTGACGGCGAGGGCAAGGGGCAGTGCCCGCATAACAGCGAAAGCAGGTGGAAAGAAATACCTGTGCCGTATTAAAGTGGTGGCAAAAACAAAGAACTCTTATGCCCAAAAGGTTTTAAAACTGGTGAATAAAGAACGCGCTAAGGCAGGACGGAAAGCGCTTAAGCTGGATGCCTTGCTGAATCGTGCCGCCATGGTACGTGCCAAAGAGATCACAGAGGTGTTTTCCCATGACCGTCCAGATGGAAGCAGTTGTTTTAGTATTATGAAAGAAATAGGAATTTCTTACCGTGCCGTAGGAGAAAATATCGCGGCAGGCCAGCCAACGCCGGAAGAGGTAGTGAATAGCTGGATGAATTCCGAGGGTCATCGCGCCAATATTTTATCTAAGGATTTTGAAAAGCTGGGCGTCGGTTATGTGAAGATCGGCGGAACATATAAGCACTACTGGGTACAGCTGTTTTCAGCGTAGCTCAATAGTGCTGAGCTGGCTCAGTTACTTTGAAAATTTTCTTGACAAAAAGGATCACACACGCTATAATGATTTAGCATGCGTTCGTGTGGTCTTTTTGTATACAAAAAATTCTGCCTGAATGCAATAAAAACCGGATTCATTTGGGAAATTCGGGATTAAATCAATTACAGGAGGTGAAAATTAATGCCAACTTTTAACCAATTAGTAAAGCAGGGTAGAAAATCGGTTGCTAAGAAGTCAAATTCTCCAGCTCTTCAGTACACCTACAACTCACTGAAAAAGAAATCTACAGAGAGTGCTTCTCCGCAGAAGCGTGGTGTATGTACTGTTGTTCGTACTGCTACACCGAAAAAGCCTAACTCAGCACTTCGTAAGATTGCCAGAGTTCGTCTTTCTAACGGTATCGAGGTAACCAGCTATATTCCAGGCGAAGGTCATAATCTTCAGGAGCATAGTGTTGTTATGATCCGTGGTGGAAGGGTAAAAGACCTTCCAGGTACCAGATATCATATTATCCGTGGAACACTTGATACTGCTGGTGTTGCTAACAGAAAGCAGGCTCGTTCCAAATATGGTGCGAAGAGACCGAAAGCAGGAAAATAAATTTTCTGGAAATAAATTTCCACGGAAATTAGATTTTCCGCAGTGAATTTTTCCGTTATACAAAATGTGGGAAAATTTATCAAGACGGGGAATGCGCAGAATCATGGCGTATCTCCGGATTACAGAGTTACTGTAATTACTAATTTAAAAGTACCGGATTAATTTTTGCATCATTATTTTATATAGACAGTCCGCAGTGGTGCGGGGTGTATTACAAAACGAAGCAAGACTTAAGCTGGTGCGGACACTAGTAGTGAGTACCTGTGAATTAATATTTTTATTAAGGAGGGAAGTAACGTGCCACGTAAAGGACATATTCCAAAAAGAGATGTGCTGGCAGATCCAGTTTACAAAAACAAAGTTGTGACAAAGCTGATCAACAACATTATGTTGGACGGTAAAAAGGGTGTGGCTCAGAGAATCGTTTATGGTGCTTTTGAGGAAATCTCAGAGAAGACCGGAAAAGATGCACTGGACGTATTTGAAGAGGCGATGAACAACGTAATGCCTGAACTTGAGGTAAAGGCGAGACGTATCGGTGGTTCCACATACCAGGTTCCGATCGAAGTAAAACCAGACCGCAGACAGGCTCTGGCACTTCGCTGGCTGACACTTTATTCACGCAACCGTGGAGAAAAGACAATGAAAGAAAGACTTGCCAGTGAGATCATGGATGCAGCAAACAATACTGGGGCATCTGTAAAGAAGAAAGAAGATATGCACAAGATGGCAGAGGCAAATAAAGCCTTCGCTCATTACAGATGGTAAGAAGTGAAGTTTGAGGCTGCAAAGGCTTCAGCCTTCGCTCACTATCGTTGGTGATAAGAGAAAATTGTGCATTAGTCGAGAAAATATAGGAGGAAAGAACCTTGGCTGGAAGAGAATATCCATTAGAGCGTACCAGAAATATTGGTATCATGGCTCATATCGATGCTGGTAAGACAACACTTACAGAGCGCATTCTGTATTACACCGGCGTCAATTATAAAATCGGTGAGACTCATGATGGTGCTTCCACAATGGACTGGATGGAGCAGGAGCAGGAAAGAGGTATTACCATTACTTCTGCGGCTACAACCTGCCACTGGACACTGGAAGATCACCACAAGGCAAAACCAGGCGCTTTAGAGCATCGTGTCAATATCATTGACACCCCTGGACACGTAGACTTTACAGTAGAAGTAGAGCGTTCTCTTCGTGTTTTGGACGGCGCTGTCGGTGTGTTTGATGCGAAAGCCGGTGTTGAGCCTCAGTCCGAAAATGTATGGCGTCAGGCTGACACATACAATGTACCACGTATGGCATTCATTAATAAGATGGATAAAATGGGTGCAGACTTTTTCTATTCGGTTCAGACGATCATTGACCGTCTGGGCAAAAATGCGATTCCTGTTCAGATACCGATCGGAAAAGAAGACGATTTTATGGGCTTGATCGATCTGTTTGAGATGGAAGCTTATTATTACAAAGATGATAAAGGCGAAGATATTGAGATCACAGAGATTCCAGATGATCTGAAGGATCTTGCTGATGAATGGCACAGCAATCTTGTAGAAAAGATTTGCGAGCTGGATGATGATCTGATGATGCTGTATCTGGAGGACCAGGAGCCATCCGTTGATGAGCTTAAGAAGGCCCTTCGCAAAGGAACGATCGCCTGCGAGGCAGTTCCTGTATACTGTGGTTCTGCTTACAAAAATAAAGGTGTTCAGAAAATGCTGGATGGCGTAATCGAGTATATGCCAGCTCCTACAGATATTCCTGACATTATGGGAACAGATGAAGAGGGCAACGAGATTACCCGTAAATCATCCGACGATGAGCCGTTTTCTGCTCTGGCATTTAAGATCATGGCAGATCCATTCGTTGGTAAACTGGCATTCTTCCGTGTATATTCTGGAACATTGAACTCCGGTTCTTATGTGCTGAATGCCACCAAAGGAAAGAAAGAACGTGTTGGACGTATCGTTCAGATGCATGCCAACAAGCGTAATGAGATTGATAAAGTATACTCCGGTGATATCGCAGCAGCAGTTGGTTTCAAAATGACAACCACGGGTGATACGATCTGCGACGAGCAGCATCCAGTTATTCTGGAGTCCATGGAATTCCCAGAGCCGGTTATCGAGCTTGCGATCGAGCCTAAGACAAAGAATGACCAGGGTAAAATGGGTGAAGCTCTTGCAAAACTTGCAGAAGAAGATCCTACATTCCGTGCCCATACGGATTCCGAGACTGGTCAGACGATCATCGCTGGTATGGGTGAGCTTCATCTCGAGGTTATCGTGGACCGTCTGCTTCGTGAGTTTAATGTAGAAGCAAATGTAGGTGCTCCACAGGTTGCTTACAAAGAAACCTTTACTACGCCAGTTGATGTTGACAGTAAATATGCAAAACAGTCTGGTGGACGTGGACAGTATGGTCACTGTAAGGTTAAATTCGAGCCTATGGATCCAAACGGCGAGGAAACATTTAAGTTTGAGTCTACGGTAGTCGGTGGTGCGATTCCGAAGGAATACATCCCTGCTGTCGGAGAGGGTATTGAAGAAGCGGCACAGGCTGGTATTCTTGGTGGCTTCCCTGTACTTGGTGTATATGCAAATGTATGGGATGGTTCCTACCATGAAGTCGACTCCAGTGAAATGGCATTCCACATCGCTGGTTCTATGGCATTCAAAGACGCGATGAAGAAAGGTAACCCTGTTCTTCTCGAGCCGATCATGAAGGTAGAAGTTACAATGCCGGAAGAATACATGGGTGATGTAATCGGAAGCCTGAATGCGAAACGTGGACAGATCGAAGGTATGGACGATATCGGAGGCGGTAAGCTGGTTCGTGCGTTTGTACCTCTGGCAGAGATGTTTGGTTACTCCACAGAGCTGCGTTCTGCAACTCAGGGACGTGGTAACTATTCCATGTTCTTTGAGAAATACGCACAGTGTCCGAAAAATGTACAGGACAAAGTTCTTGCACAGAAAACGGACAAATAGTTATAACGAGAAAGCGGGCAGTCAATACTGAACCGCGTGTATAATAAATTTTGTTGAATCAGGCGGATTTAACAGAGGAAAGCCGATAAGTTTTATGAATTAGGGATTGATTTTTTGGGAAATATCCCATATAATAGAGACATATTGGCAATCAGAGCAAAATTTCTAAAACAAAATAAAAAATATGTTAGGAGGACGTTTAGAAATGGCTAAGGAAAAGTATGTAAGATCGAAACCACATTGTAACATTGGTACAATTGGTCACGTAGACCATGGTAAAACAACATTGACAGCAGCGATCACTGCTACACTTGCTGCAAGAGTAGAGGGTAACGCAGCTGTAGATTTTGCAAATATTGATAAAGCTCCGGAAGAGCGTGAAAGAGGTATCACAATCTCCACAGCTCACGTTGAGTATGAGACAGAGAATAGACATTATGCACACGTTGACTGCCCAGGACATGCTGACTACGTTAAGAACATGATCACTGGTGCTGCTCAGATGGATGGTGCGATCCTTGTTGTAGCTGCTACTGACGGTGTTATGGCTCAGACAAAAGAGCATATCCTTCTTTCCCGTCAGGTAGGTGTACCTTATATCATCGTATTCATGAACAAATGTGATATGGTTGATGACGAAGAGCTTCTTGAGCTGGTAGAGATGGAGATCACTGAGATCCTTGAAGAGTACGAGTTTACAGATTGTCCGATCATCAAGGGTTCCGCTCTTGGTGCGCTGGAAGATCCAAGCAGCAAATGGGGCGATGCTATCATGGAGCTCATGAGCACAGTTGATGAGTATATTCCGGATCCAGAGCGTGACACAGATAAGCCATTTGTAATGCCTGTTGAGGACGTATTCTCTATTACAGGACGTGGTACAGTTGCTACTGGACGTGTAGAGGCTGGTACACTTCACCTCAATGACGAAGTAGAGATCGTTGGTATCAAAGAAGAGACACGTAAGGTTGTTGTAACTGGTATCGAGATGTTCCACAAAGAGCTGGAAGAGGCTCAGGCTGGAGACAATGCTGGTGTACTTCTTCGTGGTGTTCAGAAGAACGAGATCGAGAGAGGACAGGTTCTTTCTCAGCCAGGTTCCCTTACCTGCCATACAAAGTTCACAGCGCAGGTTTACGTACTGACTAAGGACGAGGGTGGACGTCATACTCCATTCTTCAACAACTACCGTCCACAGTTCTATTTCCGTACAACGGACGTAACTGGTGTGATCGAACTTCCAGCTGGTACAGAGATGTGCATGCCTGGAGATAACGTAGAGATGACCATCGAACTGATCCATCCGATCGCTATGGATCAGGGTCTTACATTCGCTATCCGTGAGGGTGGTAGAACTGTTGGTTCAGGTCGTGTGGCTACGATTATTGAGTAATCAGTAAAAAGCTAGATTTTATGGGGCTTTCCGAGAAATCGGGAAGCCCTTTTTGAAACTTTGCAACAGTGAAAATGTGTAAAACGGTGCCTAAACGGTGCCATAAAAAGAACTCCGATGAAAATGGTGCCAAGTTTCATCGGAGTT
>CAMXSH010000038.1 GCA_947246475.1 uncultured Roseburia sp. | reverse complement strand
ATCTTCACTGCCGTATCCGGGGAGACGCCCAGTCCGTCTGTGATGTCAGAAAGGTCTTTGTCCGGAAGGGGTGCCTGGGAAGCCTCTGGTGTTGGCACAGGGGACGGCGTCGGTTCCTGGGATGGCGCTGGCTCTTGGGACGGGATCGGTTCCGGGGTAATGGAAGGCGCTGGTGTCTCCGTAATGACTGGCGTCGCCGATGGTGTTGGTGTCTCCGTCGGTCCTGGCGGCTCCGGGGTGGGAGTTACAACAGGTGTGGGCGCCGGTTCCGGAGTGGGAGTTACAACAGGTGTGGGCGCCGGTTCCGGAGTGGGCTGGAGTTTTTCCGTAAAGGTTACCAGGATCGTATGGCTGCTCTGGATACTGGGAATCCTGTAGGTATTTCCCTCTGCCTGTTTTTCCTCTCCGTCGATGGTAAAGGTATAGGAGCCGGACTCTTCGGAAGGCTGGAAAGTAAGCAGGACGTCTTCGCCACTTTTTACTGTAATCTCCATGAAAGCATTCCCATCGGTAGATACCGTAGTTTTTGATGTTTTCAGGGTCACCGTTCCAGCGCCGCTTGTATTGACCTTGAGGTCATATGTGATCAAGGCCCCTTCAGCGGTGATCACAATATTTCCGTCGATGGATTCTTTAAAAATCACAAGATTACCCGTATCCGGTTCGTATGAATAGTCTGTTCCGGGAACAGCTTCCCGGTCTCCCACTGTTATATGAATGGTATCCGGCGGCTGATATTGCTTTCCCTCATCCTCCATTCCACTCAAGGTAGCGGAATAATCCCCTTCTATATTTTTCCATACCGCACTATCATTACTGCTGCTAAGATGGCTCAGACGGTTTTCTACCTGATATGCCCGTCCAATTTTCCAATCATACCAAAGGTTATCTTCGGTATCTCCATCTTCTACAGCCAGATATACCTTTGCTACCTCTTCCAAAGTCGGCGTCGTCTTATCAGATAACAACGTATGATCTGCCGAATAAAAGAAAAGAGCACGCTCCGAATCAATGGGATAAAATGGTGATCTTTGTCCCTGTCCCTGTGTCACTGGAGTTATATTACTGCCAGCTCCCTCCCCTTCTTTCAATATAATATTTAAGACCTGGATCGGACAATCCCCAAATATCACTTTAAAATATATATCTGCCCCCGTATTCCCCTCGTCATTATCTAAAACAATTCCATTGGGAAGAGTTACCTCTTTGAGGTTTGTACATCCCAAAAATGCACCAGACTTTAGCTTTTCCACACCAGAGGGAATAGTTATTTTTTCAAGTGATGAACAGCCTCTGAATGCAAATTCTTCAATTCTTACGACACTGTCTGGAAGTATTATGTCTTTTAATTTTTTACAGGTCATAAACGCCTCGTCCCCTATTTCCGTCACCTCTCCAGAAAAAGTTACTTTTTCAAGATTTTGGCAGAACTTAAAAGTTTGAGAGCCTATACGTTTTATACCTTCTGGCAGATGGATTTCCTTTAAACTCTTACAATTATAAAATACACGAGGACTTATTTGAATCAGACCATCCGGGAGAAGGATCCCCTCCAGACTTTGGCATTCATAAAAGGCATTATCCCAAATCTTTGTTACATCATCTGGGATAGTTACCTTTTGTAGATTCTGGCAGCCAAAAAAAATATTCATCGGAAGTTCCGTTATGCCTTGAGGAAGAACTGCTTCACGCAAGCTGGCACAGCCTTTAAAAGCACTTTCTCCGATACTAGTTATCAGATCAGGTAAAATCACTTCCTGAAGGCTGGTGCAGCCTTCAAAAGCACTTTCTCCAATACTAGTTGTCTGATCAGGTAAAATCACTTCCTGGAGACTGGTGCAGCCTTCAAAAGCACCTTCTCCGATACTAGTTATCTGATCAGAAAAAATCACTTCCTGAAGGCTGGTGCATTGATAAAATGCATAATTTCCTATCTCTTGGATCCCATCCGGAAGGATTACAGTCTGAAGTTTGCTACATTCAAAAAACGCACTGTTGCTAATTTTTTCCAACCCCGTCGGAAGCTTTACTGTTACCAGACTTTTGGGGAAATTGCGGCCACTCTGTGATGTTATTGGAAGTCCTCCATCACTTATAACTCCTTCCTCTGCCAATAAACTAGTAAGGTTGGTGAAACCAGTGGATGCAGTACTTGCAGTATTCCCGCTGTTATTAAAAATATGATTCCAATCGATATTTGTTATCGTACCACTAAGAGCCTTTAGGCATGTAATATCAGGATATTTTATGTTCTTTGATGACAATGCAGACTGCAAACTGCCTCCTGTCACTTCCATTTCAATTTCCCCGCCCTCTTCCGTCACAACAGTGACCTGCCAAGTGGTAAGACTATTTTCTTGTGCTCTCAATGTTATGCTCATGCCAGACATTAATGTAATGGTTAATGTCACAATAACAATAACCGCAATCCATCTCCTGACATTTTCCCTTAACCTGATTTTCATCTCCATTTCTTTTCCTCCACTACAAATTCTAGTTGGTACCTTCCGGCCAGTGTGCCAGAACATTAGCGTACAGATATTTTGACTTTCTTGTAGACCCCGCTCTGGGCATAGGCAAAGACCGTATATTTTCCCTTTTTCTTTGCCTTTATGACGCCTTTTTTAGAGACAGACAGTGCCTTGGGGCGGCTGGATTCGTAACTGACCTCCCGGTGGTGCCGCAGCGGCTTGGACTCTTTGATCTCTTTTGCCTTGATGCGCCATGTCCTGCCTGCCTTTAAGGTGACTTTATTTTTGTTCAGCTTTACAGATTTGGCATTTCCGTTCTTTCCGCCCTTCGTGGTGACGTGGATCGTCTTGGAGACGGCGATAGTCACCTTCTTCCCATTGATGACCTTATAGGCCCGGACCATATATTTATAATAAGTACCTTTTTTGCATTTCCGGTCAATGTAGGATTTTTTATTTCCGCTCTTTATGTCCTTCTTTAGTTTGTATTCATAGATCCATTTTTTTGTGTTGCAGCGGTTGCCGTACACCTCGTAGCCGTCTGCTCCCTTCACCCGGTCCCAGGCCAGTTTGATGTTTTTCTCCGTGATCTGGGACGCTCTCGCCTGGATCCTGGCAAAATATGCCCCCTTTATGTCCTGATCGGTCTTCTGGGACCGTATGGTCTGTTCGGTCACGAGAATCGTATCCATGGGGACATCCAGTTCCTTTGCCGCCGCCTGGATCTTCACTGCCGTATCCGGGGAGACGCCCAGTCCGTCTGTGATGTCAGAAAGGTTTTTGTCCGGAAGGGGCGTCTGGGAAGCCTTCGGTGTTGGCGCAGGGGACGGCATCGGTTTCTGGGATGGCACCGGCTCTTGCGACGGTATCGGTTCCGGGGTAATGGAAGGCGCTGGTGTCTCGGTAATGACTGGCGTAGCCGATGGTGCTGGTGCTTCCGTCGGAACTGGTGTCTCTGTCGGTCCTGGCAGCTCCGGCGTGGGAGTTACAACAGGTGTGGGCGTCGGTTCCGGGGTGGGCTGGATTTTTTCCGTAAAGGTTACCAGGATCGTATGGTCACTTTTTATAATTGGAATTTTATATGTATTATCTGAAACTTCCACAGTCTCTCCGTCGATGGTAAGAGATATGAGGGAACAGCCTTCCACTGGTAAAAAAGTGAAAAGAATATCGTCGCCTCCCTGCACCTGTACCTTAGAATTTCCATCTGAGGAAACAGAAACCAGGCTGGTTTGTATTTTGGTCGTTCCCCCTCCCTGGGTTCTTACTGTCACATCATGATAGATTACACTTCCCTGAGCCGTGACCACAATCTTCCCAATGATTGAATCTTTAAAGATCACAAGCTCTCCAGTGGCAGGATCGTAGGTATAGTCTTCTTCCTGAACAGCTTCCTTATCCCCTATAGTTACCTGGATCGTCTTCGGAAGTTCATATAACTTTCCACTGTCACCCTTTCCACTTAGACATGCAGTATAATTGCCTTCTGGACTCTTCCACACTGTACTCTCATTGCTTGTGGAGAGATTCGTCAGTCTGTACTCTATCTCATAACTCCGCCCGATCTCCCAGCCATGCCAGGAATTATCTTCTGTATTGCCATCATCCTCCGACAGATACCGCTCCGCCACTTCATCCAGTGCAGGTGTGGTATCCTCCGATAAAAGTGTTCCATCCGGCAGGTAAAAGAATATGGCGGAGGAGTCCAGCCTTGAAAAGTCAACCCCAAAAGCACCCGTCTGCATACATGTTACAGGAGTCATATTCGCCGCCGTTTCTCCCTCCTTCAGAACAATATTCAGGATTTTGAGCGGGCAGGAAGTAAAAATTCCACAAAACGCAGGATTTCTATAAGAAGGGGGATCCTCACAGTCTAAAATCAGTCCATTGAGCAAGGTTACCTCCTTGAGGCGGGAACATCCCAAAAAGGTACTGGCTTCCAGCTTTACAGATCCCCAGATCTCTACTTCTTCAAGACTTGTGCATTTCTCAAAGGCACTCATGCCAAGTTTGGATACTGCCTTGGGAATAATAATACTCTTTAAGCTAGAGCAATTCTCAAAAGTATGTTCACCAATCGTGGTTATAGTTTCTGGCAGGTCTGCCTTCTGCAGACTCTTACATCCATAAAATGCATAAGAACTTATTAACGTCATGCCATTGGGAAAGTTAATCTCCTGAAGATTCCCACAATCTCTAAAAGCACTGAAAAAAATTGAGCGCAGGCTCTCAGGCAGAGTCACCTTTTGAAGGTTCTCACATTGACGAAAACTATCCCCGCCAATCTCTGTCACACCCTCCGGAATCACAATCTCCTGAAGGCTGCTGCATTGTTGAAATGCATAATTCCCAATCTCTGTCACGCCCTCCGGAATTAATATCTCCTGAAGACTGCTGCATTGATAAAATGCGTAATTTCCGATCTCTGTCATGCCCTCCGGAATTATTATCTCCTGAAGGCTGCTGCATTGATTGAAAGCAGACGCACCGATTCTTGTCACTCCCACTGGCAGGATCACGGTTTTTAAAGATTTAGGAAAGGTTTGACCGGACGTTCTATCACTTATGTCCTCGCCTTTTACTCCTTCCTCTGCCAGTATACTGGTTAAATTCATATAAGAAGTGTCGGCATTATCTTCTGTATTTCCTTTATAGCAGATCTCATCCCAGTCAGTTGTTTTTACCGCCCCGCCAGTGATCTTCATACATGTAACATCACCACGTTTGATCCCATTAGAATATAATGCCTTTCGAAGGTTTTCACCACTAACCGTCCTGACCTCTTCGCCGCTGTCTGTCTTTATGGTCACTTCCAGCGTGATCCCTGTTTCTATGTCTGTATCTACATCTGCCGCCTTTGCTCCCGATGGCAGAAGCATACCGCACAATAATGCAAATATCATCAGACATGCCATACCTCTTTTTAGCATTGCATATAAACTCCTTTTTCCCATATCCATGCCTCCTCAAAACCAGTCATTGGGAATCCTAGCATATTCTCCATATTATTTATTATTATATAATAATCCCATGATTTGTACAAGTCTATGATACACCATGGGACACAGGTAAATTTCACTTGACCATGCATTTTATGAATGATAAAATGTAAATTAAATAAAATATGGAAATATAACTATTTATGAGTATAAGGAGGATATTGGATCGATGGATTTTGAAGCAATGTACCAAAGTAAACTTACAACTGCCACAGAAGCGGCAAAGGTCATCCAATCTGGTGACTGGGTAGACTATGGATGGACTGTCACTACACCTGTCGCTGTTGACAGGGAGCTGGCAAAGAGAATGAAAGACCTTACGGATGTGAAGTTCCGTGGCGGTATCCTTATGTGGGAGCCGGAAATATTTAAAATTGAAAATCCATGGGAACATTTTTCATGGAATTCCTGGCATATGAGTGGGATCGAGAGAAAAGCAGCCGCAAAAGGCTTTGCTTTTTATGCCCCCATCCGTTATTCGGAACTTCCAAGGTACTACCGGGATTTATCCTGTCCTTCCCGGGTCGCTGTTTTTCAGGTGGCGCCGATGGATTCTCACGGCTATTTTAATTTTGGACCAAGCGCTTCCCATCTGGGAGCCTGCTGTGAGCGTGCTGAGACGATCATCGTAGAAGTAAACGAAAATATGCCAAGATGCCTTGGTGGAAAGGAAGAAGGCATTCATATTTCAAAGGTTGATATGATCGTAGAGGGAGACAATCCTGCCATTGCGGAAATGGGGGGAGCTGCAGCAGCCACAGAGGTAGACCAGGCAGTGGCTAAACTGATCGTGGAAGAAATTCCAGACGGTGCCTGCCTCCAGCTGGGGATCGGCGGCATGCCTAATGCCGTGGGTTCGATGATCGCAGAATCGGATCTGAAAGATCTTGGTGTTCATACAGAAATGTATGTAGATGCTTTTGTGGATATTTCCAGAGCCGGAAAGATCACCGGAGCCAGAAAAAATATTGACCGGTTCCGCCAGACTTATGCCTTTGCAGCAGGCACGAAAAAACTCTATGATTTTCTGGATGACAATCCGGAGTGCATGAGCGCACCCGTGGATTATACCAATGATATACGCTCCATCAGCGCACTGGACAACTTTATCTCCATTAATAATGCCGTAGATATCGACCTGTACGGACAGGTCAATGCCGAGAGTGCTGGAACAAAAAATATAAGCGGTGCTGGCGGACAGCTGGATTTTGTCCTTGGTGCCTATCTCTCTAAGGGAGGAAAAAGCTTTATCTGCTGCTCTTCCACCTTTAAGAACAAACAGGGAGAACTGGTATCGAGAATCCGCCCCACTCTTGCCAACGGTTCTATCGTAACCGATACAAGAGCCAATACCCACTGGTTTGTAACGGAGTACGGAAAGGTGAACTTAAAAGGTCTCTCTACCTGGCAGAAAGCAGAGGCGCTTATCTCTGTTGCCCATCCTCAGTTCCGGGACGATCTGATCAAAGAGGCAGAGAAAATGAATATCTGGAGACGTTCCAACCGATGAGATAGACGGACATAAAAAATTGAAAGAATTTATAAAGATAAAAGCCAGGCAATATGTAAATTCTTGCCTGGCTTTTATCTTTTTTATCTATGCCGCCACAGGCGGCACAATCAATTTCATGACTCTGCTTGCTGTTTCAGCCACATTTCTCCAGCAGATCTTCCCATCTTCTGTCCACTTCCCGCTGGAAGGCTTCGATAAGCTGCTCATTTCCCGGTTTGAAAAGGTGCTTAAACCTTCCCTGCCGTTTTAGAAAATCTTCGATCGGCAGCTTGTTTTTGGGCTTATAATTCAGGATCCATTTTCCGTTTACAACCTCAAAGAGAGGCCAATAGCAGGTCTCTACCGCAGATTTGCACACATCGATGATATCCGGTGAATCATAGCGCCAGCCACGGGGACAGGGCGCCATAATATTCAAAAATGCCGGGCCTTCGGTATAGATCGCCTTTTCGGATTTTGTATAAAGATCTTTCATGTTTCCGATAAAGGTTGTCTGTCCCACATAGGGAATGTTGTGAGCCGCCATAATGGCAGCCAGATCCTTCCGGCTCTGGGGCTTTCCTTTGGATACTTTGCCAGCTGGCGTCGTCGTCGTGTCGGCAAACATCGGGGTAGCAGATGATCGCTGGATGCCGGTGTTCATATAAGCGCCGTTATCATAGCAGACATAGACCATGTCATGGCCTCTCTCCATGGCACCGGACAGGGATTGAAACCCAATATCATAGGTGCCGCCGTCACCGCCGAAAGTGATGAACTTATAATTCTCTTCCAGCCTGCCAGTCTTTTTCATATATCGGTAGGCAGCTTCCACTCCGCTCAATGTAGCCCCTGCGTTTTCAAAGGCGTTGTGAATATAGCTGTCCTGATATGATGTATAGGGATACATAAAGGAAGAAACTTCCAGACATCCTGTGGCATTTCCCACCACCGCCTTGTCTCCGGGATGAAGTGCTTTCAGTACATTTCTTACCGCAATGGTTCCCCCGCAGCCGGCACACATACGGTGTCCTGGTGCCAGGCGTTCTTCCCTGCCCTGTATTTCTTTAAAATCAAATTGTTGTTCCATGATGTTATACCTCCTTGTCACGCAGACCGATATAACGGTATTTCTCGTTTTTTGTACCGTGTTCTGCCGCTTCTGCCAATTCGCCATATACGTTCTCTACCTGTTCCACCGTCAGATCCCTGCCGGAGAGACCGTATACATAGTTGATAACCTCTGAAACATTTTTATTCCGGTAAAAGGCAGCTTCCAGCTCCGATCCCAGGGGACCTCCATTGGCGCTGTAGCTCTCACAGCGGTCTAAGATCGCTACCGCTTTACATTTTTTCAATGCCTTTGCCATCTCCTTACCTGGGAAGGGACGGAAAACACGGACTTTGAGAAGTCCCACCTTTTTCCCTTGCTTTCTCAGCCTGTCCACCGTATCTTTAATGGTGCCGCAGGCAGAGCCAATGGCAACAATGGCGTATTCTGCATCTCTTAGTTTATATTCTTCAAAAAGGCCATATTTTCTTCCGGTAAGTTCGCCAAATTCTTTCGCCACATCCAGGATCACCTGTTTGGCACGGATCATCGCCTCCGCCTGTGCCTTTTTTGCTTCCATGCAATAATTCGATACCGCATAGGGCCCCACTGCCATTACTTCTTCCGGGTTCAGCAGATAGTGCTCTGGATGGTATTCTCCCACAAATTTTTTCACCAGTCCGGTGTCTTCCAGAGTAATATTTTCCACCGCGTGGCTGGTGATAAATCCATCCTGGCAGATCATGATGGGAAGCATCACATCCTTATGTTCTGCGATCCGGTATGCCTGAATGAAATTGTCATAAGCTTCCTGGTTATTTTCCGCATAGATCTGAAGCCATCCCGAATCTCTGGCTCCCATACTGTCAGAGTGTTCACTGTTGATATTCAGTGGTCCCGAAAGGGCGCGGTTTACCACTGCCATGCAGATCGGCAGACGGTTAGACGCCGCCACATATAATACTTCCCACATCAAGGCGAGGCCGCAGGAAGAGGTAGCGGTCAATGCCCTGGCGCCGGCGGCTGACGCACCGATGGCAGCGCTCATGGAGCTGTGTTCGCTCTCCACAGGGATAAATTCGGTATTGATCTCACCATTTGCGATAAAATTAGATACAAACTGTGGGAGTTCTGTAGAAGGTGTGATTGGAAATGCCGGCATAACATCCGGCTCCACCTGTTTGATGGCATGGGCAACTGCCTCATTGCCTGACATTCTTTCTAATTCTGCCATGTTATTTTCCCTCCTTCATTGTGATCGCCCCAAAGGGACATGCTTTTACACAGATCCCGCAGCCTTTGCAGTGAAGCAGATCAAAGGCTTCTCTTTCACCATTTCTAACTGGAATCGAACTGTCTGGGCAATAGGGAACACAGAGCAGGCACTGCTTACATTTTTCTTTATCAAATACCGGTGTATTAACTCTCCATTCACCGGTTTCAAAACGTTTGGATGTTGCCGGCTCATAGATCTGCAGACCCGGCGTCAGATCCTGCCATGGAGTCTTTTCATTGATTTCTTTTGCTCTTAACATATCAGTGTACCTCCTGTAACGCCATGCGGAGTGCTTTCATATTTCCTTCAAGCATCTCTGGCTTTTTGGCAAATTTATGACCAAGGGAAGCTTCCATTTCTTTGATAAACTGATCTTCTTCCATGATTTCGGATATTTTAACAATAGCCGCAAGCATCGGTGTATTGGGGAAATATTTTCCCAGCGTCTTCATGCACACTTTTCTCGCATCAATGGTGTACACTCTGCCCTGGTAGCCGTGGAGGTATGTATAGATCTCTTCGCTGGAACGGGGCGTATTGACAAGGATTGCTCCGTCCTTTTTTAAGCCTTTTGTGACATTGACAGAGTTTAGCAGGGTTTCATCCACAACCACGACATAATCCGGTTCGTAAATATTGGAATGAACCCGGATCTGCCTGTCACTGATCCTGTCATAAGCAGTAATCGGTGCGCCCATCCGTTCCGGACCATATTCCGGAAATCCCTGCACATGTTTGCCGGTTTTAAACGCTACATCTGCCAGTAAAAGCGCCGCTGTCTTGGCACCCTGTCCGCCGCGGCCATGCCAACGAAATTCAGTTAATCCGTTCACTGTTTTTTCCCTCTTTCTTTTGCAATATAATAGTGTCGTTTTAACATAAAACGACACTAATTAAGATTATAATATCATTTATTGCTCTTGTAAAGTGTTTTTTGAAAATATCACCTTCACTTCTGTGCCTTTCCCCAACTCACTAACCAGGGTAATCTGGGCGTTGTGCTGGGCGATGATATGCTTGACAATGGCCAGCCCCAGCCCTGTTCCCCCCGTCTGCTTGGAACGGCTCTTATCTACCCGGTAAAAGCGTTCAAATACCCGTTTCTGGCTTTTTTCCGGAATACCGATCCCAGTATCCTGGACAGAAAGTTCAACCAGGTCCTGTCTCTCCAGCACCTGGACCCGGACGCTCCCTCCAGTATTATTATAACGTATCGCGTTGTCACAGAGGTTATAGACCAGCTCTTCCATCATATTTTTATTGGCATAGAGGATACAACGTTTTCCCGCTAACGAAATATGAACCTTATGCTTTTCGGCACTGATCTGAAGCATATTAACACAGTTTTCAGCAATCTCATAGAGATCTACATCCTCAAATTCAATGGTTTTTTCCATGGCATCCAGTTCAGCCAGACGGATGGTATCGTTGATCAGCGTTAGAAGCCGCTTGGAATTCCGGTGTATCTCCCCGGCAAAACGAATTACATCATCCTTTTCTGCCATACCGTTTTCAATCAGCTCTGCATATCCGGAAATGGCAGTCAGAGGAGTCTTTAGCTCATGGGAAACATTTGCTGTAAACGCCTGCCGCATACTGGCGCTTCGCAAAATATCAGTATGCTGGTCTTTGATCTTCTGAATAAATGGCACCAGCTCCTTATAACCTCCGGTGATATTTACTGAATCCATATCGTCTGCCATCTGCTCGATAGGCTTTATGATGCCCTTAGCAAAGAATAGGGTAAATATATAGCTGATGATCAGAATAAATATAACAATCCCTATGATCTCGGGAACAATCCCCAGAAATATGCTGTACAGACTGTCCGATTCCTTTGCCACGCGGAGTACACATCCATTGGACAATTTCAGTGCGTAATAAAAAGTATCTTTTTTCATGGTGGCAGAATGTCTCACAGAATGGCTCTCACCCTTCTCAAATGCCTGCCCAACCTCTGGACGTTCCCGGTGGTTATCCATGATCCCGATATCTGCATTGCTGTCAAAATAAACTTTTCCATCTTCTCCGATCAGGGTTACCCTGAGATTGGCAATTTCCTTATGATAAGAAATATTTTCTTTATCCTGAAAAGAATCTGTGCTCTCCAACAGTCTGGCGCTGCTGACCAGATTATCCACCACCTCATTGACAAGCAGCTGATAAAAAATCAGCGTAGAAAAGGTGATCGTCAAAAGAATGGCCAGCCCCGCAATCAGCAAAAAAGTCCGGTTCAGTTTTGCTTTCATTCCAGCATATACCCCACATTCCGTATGGTTTTGATACGCCTTCCCTCTTCTCCCAGTTTTTTCCGCAGCGTTTTGATATGCATGTCCAAAGTCCGGGATTCTCCTTCATAATTAGCGCCCCAGATCCGTTCCATTATACGGTCTCTGGTCAGAACAATACTGGCATTCTGGATCAGCAGCTTTAGGAGCTTATACTCTTTATACGTAAGCTCGCAGGGTTCATCCTTTACAAAAACACAGTGCTTCTCTCCGTCAATGTAAATATTTCCGATAGCAAGGGATTTTTCCTGTTCCATATCCCGGCTTCTGCGAAGCAGCGCCTTTACCCTGGATATTAGTTCCATCACCCCAAAAGGTTTAGCAAGGTAATCATCTGCCCCCAGATCCAGTCCCTTTACTTTATCCAGTTCTGTAGTTTTAGCAGATACAAAAATCACGGGGATCTTCTGATAATCGGGAATATTTCTCAGCTTTTTCAGAATCGAAAGACCGTCCATATCCGGCAGCATGACATCCAGAAGAATCAGATCTGGAACCCGTTCCGCCAGCTTTTGAAAAAATCCCCTGGCGTTTTCAAAGCCTTCTACATTATACCCGCTGTTCTTCAGGGCAAAGCTCTCGATCTCCTGTATATTTGTATCGTCTTCAACGATATAGATCAAAGCCATTTATTATTCTCCTTTGACTCGATGTTATAAAGTAATACCAAAGCCCAGGATAGTAAATCTCTTTTCCTCATCACCCGGATGCATAACGATCCTCACCCGGTGTTCTCCACTCTTTCCATCATTGAGAATGATCTGAGGATTGGTATGATTCCAGCCGTTCACCAGTGGATCCGGTGTCAGCACCAGCTTATCATCCACATAAACATCTGCCTTCCCAAAGACGGGGCTTCCAGAATCCTTTGAAACCAGAATGATATTCCGGCAGTTCACCGTCATGGCAAATTCGGCATCCTTTGTACCATCTTCCTTCGCCCATCCATTCTCCAGCACCGGACTGGCTGTCAGATCCATATTCCGCTCTACAAACTGAATTTCTGGATCCTTCGCATCGAAGCCCTGGTTTACAACATCCTTTGCATATTTATCAATATTTGTGGCATCCATCAGGAAAATATCTTCAAACTCACATCCCTTTACTGGTGGTTTTGAAAAATCACTGTCTGCCTCCGGACATTGTGTTTCATCCGCTTTCTGGAATAAATGGATCAGGCAGTCTGACATCACATGATGTCCGTCGTTGCTCGGATGGTAAATATCATAAAAATACTGGCGTTTTGATATCACGGTATCCTTCTTATACTGTGGAACCACTGCCGCCTTAACACTTACCATAGGAAGATCATAGCAGGTTCCCACCGGAACCAGCCGGTCTTCCAGATTCCAGTCATTCATAAATACGGCAAAATTCAGGATCACTGCCGGCTCATTGTCTGCCTTGGCAATCTTTCGCACAAGACTCTCAAAACATACGCCTTCGGTCTCATCCCCTTCATCGTTTACTGCAAATTCAACGATGACAATATCCGGTTTGTATTTTCCAAAATCCGTCACTTCTTTTTCGTACCGGATGAGCCCCAGCTCGGAAGGAGTACCTCCGACTCCGGCTTTAATATATTTGACATGTTTTCCACCATCATCTGTAAACAAATCACAAAAACCACAGTAAGACAAATAGGCATAACATTTTTTATCAATGGGCTTTGCACCTGCTCCCTGGGTGATCGAACCGCCGATGTAAGCAATAGTCACCTCTTCCCCACATTTTGCCTTTTCAATCGCCCGTTTAAGCCGCTTTGTATTTCCCAGGGAAATCAGGGAACGCTCAATCATCTTCTCGTATCTCTCAGATTTATAATCAATAGGAGGATCTACTTCTATCTCAGGAACTGTATAACCATCATTGAGGTAAAATTTTAAAGTGACCGTAGCCGCACCACAGCCCTGGGGGAAATCAAAATGAAATGCGCCAATAATATCATCTTCCTCATTGATCCCAGTCGCATCGACCTGTATCACAGCCTCTTCTCCGTTGCATGGGCAGGAAATCACTACATTTGTTCCCGTAGCATATTTGTCTGTTTTCCCATAACACTGCATGGTGAATTTAATAGATTGATCTTTTGCTTCGTCTTCCGCCGCAGTTATACTGACACCGAGGCTATGTACCAGGGTTCTGAACCCTTCCGCATTCTCTAATAATCTGAGAATCTCCGGATCCACGTCTCCACAGAGACCTTTTACCTGCTCTACAAGACGTCCTTCCATATAATTTGTGTCCCGGCATATGCCATCCTGCCCAGGCATTCCGGCAATATTTTTATCCAGCATGATATATAAACAAGCTCTTTTCCTTGTTGGGTCCTTTGGTGCTGTTGGTCCTCTCATAGTATCCTCCATTTCTATAATACAACTTCTTTGCACATGTCTAGAATTCCCACAGGTGCAGCTTTCCAGCACACCACCCGCAAAAATCCAACTATATATTAGTATGCACTAATTTTCTGGTTTTTGCAAGCTGGTTTTCTGCATTATTTTCATCTTTTGGGAAACAATAATAAAAAATCAAATGGAGGTATCATGATATGACAAATTTATCAGAAAAAGAATTATCCGCAGTACAGGATATTCTCAGCGAAGAAGATCTTCTGATCAAGAAATTTAAAAATCTTTCTGATCAGTGCCAGGATCAGGAAATCAAGAACAAGCTGCTGAATATCTCAGAGCGGCACCAGAAACATTTCAACTCAATTTATTCCCAGTTAAACTAATCGTAAAAAGGAGAATCATTATGCAGTATAGTGAAAAAGAAATTCTTGCCGATGCTCTTGCATCTGAAAAAACAGCAACTGACCATTACAACACCTTTGCCAATGAGTGTGTCCATGACCGTGTCAGAAATGCGATCCTGAAATGTCTCGAGGAAGAACATGAGATTCAGAAAAATGTATTTGATGAAATGCATTCCAGAGGGTATTACCCAACTCCCGCAGCGGATTCTACAAAGTTAGACCAAGTAAAACAAAAATTTGGTCAGTGCGTGAAATAATACACTGGTTCACGGATTTTTTATCTAATAGGAAAATTCTTAAAAGGTGCGCGTTTCTCAGTCGCACCTTTTTTATCTGACAGGAAACTCCTCAATTCGCGGAGCAAAAGAATGGCCGTAGGCAATTCTTTTAAAGGTGCGCGTTTCTCAGTCGCACCTTTTTTTCAACGTCACATCCAGCTGGTTATAGGGAATCACAATTCCCTCCTGGTCAAAGGTCTCTTTAATCTTCTCCAGCAGCTCCCAGCGGACGTTCCAGTAGTCTTCTTTTTTCACCCATACATGAATAACCATATCCACCGAACTGCTCCCCAGCTGCCCTACCACAATATCCACTGGTTCATCCCGAAGAATCTCCTGCTGGCTCTGAACGATAGAATCCAGCACATGTTTCACCTTCTGAATATTTTCTGAATAATCCACACCTACTTCTATATCGATCCGGCGCTTGTCCTGCCTGGTGACATTGATAATGTCCGAATCTGCCAGCTTTCCATTGGGCATAATGACCGTTTTATTGTCTACCATCTGTAATTTCGTATATATAATATCAATGCTGAGCACAGTGCCTTCCATGCTCCCTACGATAATATAATCTCCCACCATAAAAGGTTTCATAACAAGGATCAAAACGCCCCCGGCAAAATTCGCCAGGCTTCCCTGCAGTGCCAGCCCCACAGCAAGTCCCGCAGATCCCAGCAGAGCGATCACTGAACTGGTCTCCAGCCCCAGAAACTGACAGATCAGGATCAGCAGTACAAAATAAAGGGCAAACTTAATAATAGAAAGAAGAAAGGCGGCAACCCCGTCCTCCATCCGGCTCCGTTCAAAAGATTTTTTTAAGAATTTTAAAACTGCTTTAATGATGCGTTTCCCAATAAACCAGGCAGCAAGAGAAATGACAATATGAATGCCAAAATCAGCCACAGCCGGAAGTTTTCCTTTAAAAAAAGTCAGTATTTGTTCCATATTTGCCTCCATTCAATAAATTCTTTACTAAAACATATAACTCATGCTTTTCCTTTTCCCCTTCTTCCAAATATATACCGTTTCTCCCTTTACAGACAACCAGCTTACTTTTCCTTTATAATAACATTTAAAATAAATTTCAAAATCGTCAACATCATGCCATGTCGTGCCACCAAAAACTTTCCAATATATTGTTTTACTCTTACCAGGCTTGATGGTAATTGATTTCTTATTTTTTGTCATTTTGACTTTTCGGTTAAAAGATACATAATCATTATCAATTACTACTGCCTCACTTGAATAAATCTTAATTTGCTTCCTGGATCTATTCGTCAAAGACATTGTAAAAGTATTGCTTCTTGTATTATAACTATACAGATCACCATAAACATATAAATTATTTTTAAGTTTTGACTTAATAGTTAAAGTAAATGAATCGCTGCAGCTTTGGCCTCTATACTTTGCTGTAACTGTAATCTTGCACTTTCCCGAATAATAATTTCCAAACAAATAAAAATAATCATCACTTTCTGAATCCGATGCATCTATATTGACAAGATTCTTTTTGCTTGCTTTTACCTTAAATTTCGCAAATTTTGAGACATTCTCGTCACCATAGTATACGATTGGGCGCACTTTCTTTAGTTCCGTGTCCTTCATTGTGATCGGTTTATGACAACTTATGGTCAACTCTGCCTCCGATATCTTTGTAATTTTCAAATCCAGCGAGAAATTGTTTATACTATATAATTCAAACTCCAAAGTATAATCATCATACTCGTCTACATAATATGTAAATGTTAATACTTCACCAGCTTTTACATACCATCGTTTCTCCGATTCCTCATCATAACTAACTTGAATGGTATCATCTACAACGCTGCCATCATCGTTATATACAGAAACATTTGTGATTTCAACTTTTACCTTAATTTTTTTTGAATTTAATCCATTTATATCAACAGAAGCGTCATTACCCTCACTTTTAATCGATGTCGTTTCTCCAAAATCAACCTGGTAATATCCTAAAGCACTTACATCTTTTGCCTTAATAAATAATGTACAAAAAAATAAGAACATAAACAAACCCACATAAGATAACACTCTTTTTTTCATATCTGTCCATCCTTTCCATGATCTTTTGTTAAAAAGCTTCATTTTTTATAGTTTACCACATTTCACAGATTTACACAATTATATTGTATCTAACATGTCCCCTCTGTCCAGATCCGTCTTACATCTCCTAAACGTGTTCTTTTTTATCCCCACTTTCTCTGAAAGCAGTGCAGCCTTTATCGCATGAAACACTGCATAATAAGAGCGATTCACTACCTCTTTCTTCATTTTAACCTCATTTCCCCCTGGCTTACAACTAAAACAAAGCCTTACTTACTTATGATACGGCTCCTTTCTCAATATCCGGTACCCACGGTATATTTGTTCCAGAAGAATCACACGCATCAGCTGGTGGGGAAAGGTCATTTTGGAAAAACTGATAGTTTCGTCCGCACGTTGCAATACCTGCTCTCCCAGACCGAGGGATCCGCCGATCACAAATACCACACTCCCCCTTCCCAGCACGCCAAGTTTGTCAAGCTTCTGGGAAAATTCCACGGAATCGTACATTTTCCCATCGATGGCAAGAGCGACCACATAATCCTCTGAACGGATCTGTTTTAACAGACGTTCCCCTTCTCTATTTCGTATCTGGACCTCCTCTTTTTCTGAGGCATTATCGGGGGTCTTCTCGTCTGCAGCCTCATCGATCTCTAATTTTATGTAGCGGGACAGCCTTTTACTGTACTCAGCAATGGCATCCCGCATAAACTTTTCTTTTATCTTCCCCACACACAGGATCCGGATCTTCATTTCTTCTCCCCCCGGTCTGCTGATTTTTTCGATGGTTTCTTATACTGGAAGGGGCGTTTATAATCTGGTATCTCATACAAATACAAAATGCCATTTTTCACCCTTCTGACTTCCTTTCCCATGAATCCCAGGCGAAATAACTCATAAATAAAGTTAAATATAAGAAATCCGTGGGATACAATCAGCACATTGTCTTTTGACCAGTCAATCTGACGGAAAAAACGGCGGACTCTCCTTCTGGTCCCCTTGATATCCTCTGGCTGGCTTTTGGATTTAAAAAACCAGGCAAGCCTTCCGCAGAAATGCCATACTGGGAACGGAAGCCGGAACCGTTCTGTATGAACAAAGGGAGCATTATCCACCTCCCGAAGCAGCTTGTCTATATAAATATTTCCACTGTAAACTTCTTTGGCAGTCTCCACAGCGCGTTCCAGATCGCTGCAGTAACAGACATCCCAGTTGATGCCAGACATGTTTACTTCCTTTTTTAAAATCCTCGCATGCTCATATTTTTCAGACCAATCCCTAAACTCTTCTGATGTCATCATCATCTTATGGGGACAGTCCACTTTAAAATGTCGTACCAGTCCTATCTTCATTTGTACGCCTCCAAATAATCAATTCATAGTACTAGTATAACAATAACAAGGATTACAATGCAATAACATTTTTCAGTATTTTATGTAATTATTTGTATTTTGACACAAAAATGACACATTTAAACTGTACTATAATAATCGGAAAGTATAAACTTTCTACTCCCACCCTATTATACGCTTAGGTACCCTCGGGGTACCACAGAAAACACCTCCTCCCAGAGGTGTTTTTTGTTTCTCAAAAATTATCTGTCCCTGTTGATCAATCGTCATATGTATCAAGTGCAAGACTGATCTCCAGTGCCCGGTTGATTGTTTTCAAAACAGTTTCGTCCAGATGGCATACCTTCTCTTTTAATCTAGATTTATCTATTGTACGGATCTGCTCCAGCAGAATGACCGAATCCTTTACAATTCCATAACTTTCTGAATCCAGAGCGATGTGTGTCGGCAGTTTTGCCTTATTCATTTTGGATGTGATCGCTGCACAGATTACCGTCGGACTATATCGGTTTCCCATATCATTCTGTATGATCAAGACCGGCCGTACACCACCCTGTTCGGAGCCTACAACCGGTCTTAAATCTGCATAATAAATATCGCCTCTTTTTACTACCATCGGTATTACTCCCTAACATTGATATATTTTACTTATGTAGCCTATTATTACCAATATACGGAAGTTTATACGAATCGTACTCAATTAATTTATATATTTTCTCGGCACCCGGGTTGAGATTCCGCACACATACTCATAATTAAAAGAATGTGACAGCTCTGCTACTTCCTCCACAGATATTACATGCCCCCCGTCAGTTCCGATCAGGGTAACAATATCTCCCTCAGAAATATCATCTATCTCCGTAACATCCACCATAAACTGATCCATGCAGATCTTTCCTATGATCGGCGCATACTGTCCCCGTATCAGCACATGTCCCTTTCCTGACAGATCCCGTTTTACGCCATCGGCATACCCCACCGGAATTGTTGCCACCACAGTTTCCCTGCTGGCAGTAAAAGTCCCCCCATAACCTACACTGGTTCCAGGATGAATGCGTTTTACAAAAGATACCTGGGATTTCCACTGAAGAGCAGGGATGATATGAAGGACATCCTTAGACACTTTCCCTGAAGGATAAAGTCCGTAAGTAGTGATCCCAGAACGTACCATATCCAGCTGGGATTCTGGAAACTGGATGATGGAGGCACTATTCGCCGCATGCTTGATCGGAATATGGACACCCCGGTTTTCGAGTTCTCCTAAAAAGATCATAAATTTTTCAAAAGGTTCCCTCGCCGCCTCCGAAGTCTCCTCATCGGCACGGGCAAAATGGGTAAATGCGCCTTCGATCTCAATACCAGGTAACTCACTGATCGCCCGGATAACATCTATATTATCTTTGAGCGGCATAAATCCGATCCGGCTCATACCAGTATCGATCTTTATATGGATCCTTGCTGTTTTCCCCATTTTTACAGCGGTATTACTCAACTGTTTTGCCATGGAATAGCTGTAAACTGTCTGGGAAATCCCTTCTTGAATGATGTCTTCAAACCAGTCCTTTCCAGAATACCCAAGGATCAAAAGCATCTTCTTGACGCCATTTTTTCTAAGTTTCAAGGCTTCTTCAGGAATGGCTACCCCGTAAGCATCCACCTGGTCATCTAAGGCCTCAGCCACTTCAATATCTCCATGTCCATAGGCATTTGCTTTGATGACCGCCATAATCTTTACACCTTCGCCAACCCGTTTCCTCTCCGCAGCTATATTGTGGCGGACCGCCCCCAGATCAATCAGCGCATAGGTTCTGTCATATCGTTTCTTCTCAATTTCAAGTTCCATGATAAAAACCTTTCTACCTTCTATATTTATAGAATATTTTTAAGACTGTCAATCAATGCGGAAGCAGTCAGTGAATAGGGACTATAGGTCTTTGTATAGTAGTCTCCAGCCAGCCCGTGTACATATACCCCGACGGCAGCGGCTTCAAACAGCTGCTTTCCCTGGACAGCAAATCCCGCAATGATTCCTGTCAATACATCCCCGCTTCCCCCAGTGCCCATCCCGGAATTACCAGAGACGTTTACATACTGCCTGGAACCGTCCCCCACGATGGTCCGGGCGTCCTTTCCCACCAGGATACAGCCCGTATCTTCCGCAAACTTACGGACAGCCTCCCCTAAATGTTCTTTGATATAAGATATTTCCTGATGGAATAAAGCAGAAAATTCCCTGGGATGAGGAGTTAGTATAACTGAACTTTGTTCCTTTAGTTCTTCTCTGGAACACAGCACAAGAGCGTCGCCATCCAGAATGATCGGCTTATCACAATTTTCCAGCACATAGGCCGTGATCTGTTTTGCCAATTTTTCTCTTCCCAGCCCTGGACCAAGTACCACAGCATCTGCAAAAGAAAGAACCCGGTCCAGCGCCATAAAATCCGGCTCATCTTCTCCCGCATCATAGGATTCAAACAATGCCTCTGGACAACCTGCAAGGAGCATATCCCGATTTACTCGGGCGGAACAGATCATCACCAGTCCGGCTCCGGAAGCATAGGCAGCTTTTGCGCTGAGAAGAGGTGCTCCGCTCATCTTGCTGCTTCCACCAATGACCGCCACATGACCGAAACTTCCCTTGTGCCCTTCAGGAGGCCTCTCTGGCAGAATAGCTGGCAGATCTTCCGGCTCAAAATAAAAAACCGGGTTTTCCACTGCCTCATAACTGGATCTGGGATACCCGATATCTCCTATGATCACCTCACCAGCATACAAGCAGCCCGGATACAGTACCAGCCCCAGCTTATTTACACCAAATGTCACAGTGACATCTGCCCTTACTGCCACATTCATAACTTTACCATCATCTCCGTTTATACCGGAAGGAATATCCACTGCATATATTTTTTTACCAGAAGTATTTATATCCTGTATTACCTTTTCATATACCCCACCGATATCCCGGCTCAGTCCCACACCGAATAAACTGTCTACAAGGATAGTATATGCTGGCGAGTATATGGAATCCTCCGACTGAACCGGAACGTCACAGGCTGCCGCCAGCGCCAGCTGTTTTCTGGCGTCCGGAGTCATTTTTTCCGGATTCCCTACAAGCACTACCGCAGTCCGGAACCCATGCTGATGCAGCATACGCGCCGCTGCCAGACCATCCCCGCCATTATTTCCGGAGCCACAAACGATCAATATCCCGCTGTCCTGGTTCTCTCGTGCCATCAGAACGGAAACAAGGGTCATTGCCGCCTTTTCCATCAAAACAAGCCCTGGAAACCCTATGATGTTTATGGCATGATCATCCAGCTGCTTTGACTGTCCGCTGGTAAATAAATATCTCACTGAACTCCCTCCTCACTGAACTCCCGGCACCCGCCACATCCGATCACAAAGGCGGTAGCCGTATCTACCGTATTCGTGATACTGATCTTGAGTTCTTTGATCCCCAGCTGACCGGCAATCTCTTTGGCGCCCCCATACAGATTTACATAAGGCGCCCCTTTTTCGTCGCGGAGCACCTCGATCTCAGCCGGCTGACAGCCGGAAAAACCAGTTCCAAACACTTTTGACACCGCTTCCTTCCCCGCAAAATCCGATGCGGCGCGGATTTTTCTGGAATCAAACTGACGAATCTCTGCTTCCGTAAAAATCCGTCTCACAAAATGACCTCTTTCACAAGCCTTACGCACCCGGCCGATCTCGATGGAGTCCACTCCAATACCTACAATATTTTCAAACATATAATTGCGACTTTCTCCTGATCATATTTTGTTTTTGTCAAAAAGATTCATCACTTCTCTCCCCAGGAGAGCGTGCATCAAGGAATATGTAGAATCCAGGCTCTCCTCCAGATCTACTTTATATGCCACCTTCTCCTTGAGCTGTTCCCTCATAATATCAATCTCGCTGCTAAGGTCCGCCAGCTCCTCATTGCGGTTCTTCCACTCGTCATAACAATAACGGATACTTGTAACAAGCAGGCGTTCGTTGGCATTCTTGATCTCGTAAGGAAGGTCCAGAAGCCGCTCCGATTCGGTTTCAATCCGCTCTTTGGTCTCCAGTAGAAGCTTCTGCTGCTTATCCTTCTTTTTATCGCTGTTTTCTTCATTCATCCCGGATACAATGGCATCCATCAGCTTCTTTTTGCCGGTTTTTAATCCCTTGATAGTATTTACCCGTTTGCCTTGTTCTTTTAAAAGCTCGTTCAGCTCTTTTTCCAAAACCTGGATTTCAGCAGGTTTTTTTCCCCCTGGAAAAAGCTTATGCCACCGCTGATCTAACACAAGAATAGGGATCTTTTTTCCTTTTAAAAGCTCTTCTACCGGAATATTCTCTGCTACATTCTTTTTCATACTGCACCTCATTTCAAAAAATAGTCACCCGTTTTTTTCAGATAATTTATAGGACAATCTCATCAGACTCTCTGCGAGATGAACATTTTCCACTACCACATGTTCTGGAAGATTCAGATCAGTAGAGGCAAAATTCCAAAACGCCTTTACTTCCAATTCTGCCAGCCTGCCAGCAATTTTAGAAGCCTGATCTTTAGGCAGGGTAAGCGCTGCAATATGTACTGGCTGCTCTCTGGTGAAGGCTTCAAGATTCTCTACCGGCAGCACCTTTATGCCATTGATCTCTTTTCCCACTACCATGGGATTGATATCAAAGATCCCTGAAATACGAAACCCTCTTTTCACAAAACCACTGTAATTTGCCAGCGCCTGCCCCAGATTTCCCGCACCAATAATGATCACATTATAGTTGTGTTCCAACCCCAGGATCTTTCCGATCTCATCATGAAGAAAACTGACATTATAACCGTATCCCTGTTGTCCAAATCCCCCAAAATTATTAAAATCCTGACGGATCTGGGAGGCAGTAACTTTCATCTTTTTACTCAGCTCCTGAGAAGAAATCCGGTCAATCCCATTTTCCAGAAGTTCACTCAGATATCTATAATACCGTGGCAGACGTTTGACTACTGCGGAAGATATTTTTTTATTTTCCATGAATCGAGAACCTCCATGTACTTTTGTCATACGAAGCTGGGGTAAAAAGGCATTTTGACCTTTTGACCCTAGCATTATTATATTAATTATACTACATTTTTTCCGATAAAAAAAGATGTAAAAGTCAACTTTTTATGGTACAATAGTACAATAGTTTCAAGAAACAGAGTTAACTCGGCAGGGTTCAAATTGGCGCCGTCGAGCTACTATATGGAGGAAAATATGCTACTAGCTTGCAGTCATGTTGACAAAAATTTTAATGATGTTCCCCTTTTTTCAGATGTCACATTTCATATCAATGAGATGGAGCGGGTTGCCTTAGTGGGGAGTAATGGCACTGGAAAGACAACTCTCCTTCGCATCATCGCCGGGGAACTCACAGCCGATTCCGGAGAAATCATCACCGCAAAGGATAAAACTATAGGTTACCTTCCCCAGCAGCTGGGATACCACTCGGAAAACAGCATTTATGAAGAGCTGCTTGAAATAAAATCCGAGATCGTGGAGCTGGACCGCAGCATACGAAACATAGAAGAACAAATGCAGCATGTCTCAGGAAAAGAGCTGGAATCTCTTTTGGAAAAATATAACCGCCTGCAGACAGAATTTGAAACAAAAGACGGCTATGCCTGTAAAAGTCAGATCATGGGGATCATCAACGGGCTTGGCTTTGGCGGCAGGGATATGGATCAGTGTATCAATACACTGTCCGGAGGTCAGAGAACCAGAGTGGCACTAGGAAAACTGCTTCTGCTCGAACCGGATCTCTTGATACTGGACGAGCCTACTAACCACTTGGACCTGCCTTCCATCCAGTGGCTGGAAAATTATCTGTCCAGCTATAAAGGCGGTGTTCTGATCGTGTCCCATGACCGGTATTTTCTGGACCGGATTGCAGAAAAAGTTGTAGAAATAGAACATGGTAAAGCAGTTTCTTTTACCGGAAATTATAGTACCTATGCAGAAAAAAAGGAGCAGCTGCGCCATACCAGGCTCAAAGAATATGAAAATTATATTAGAAATGTAAAGCATCAAGAGGAAGTAATCGAAAAACTTCGTTCCTTTAACCGTGAAAAATCTATAAAACGAGCAGAAAGCCGCGAAAAATTGCTGGAAAAAATGACGCCTGTGGAAAAACCAGCGGAAGTTCAAAAGACTATGCATATTGAACTTACTCCGGAAAAAACCAGTGGAAACGACGTCTTATTTGTGGATAATTTCTCCAAATCCTTTGGAGAAAAACATCTTTTTCAACATATTTCTTTTGATATCCACCGGGGAGAGCGGGCTGCCATCATTGGAAAAAATGGTACGGGAAAAACGACGCTTCTAAAAATACTCTGTGAACTGGAAACCGCCGACAGCGGCAGTGCAAAACTGGGAACCAATGTGGAGATCGGTTATTACGATCAGGAACATAATGTCCTGCATGATGATAAAACTATTTTTGACGAGATCCACGATGATTACCCAGACCTGAACAACACCAGGATCCGTAACGTCCTGGCTGCCTTTTTGTTCACTGGAGATGATGTATACAAAAATATTTCCCTGCTCAGCGGTGGAGAAAAAGGAAGGGTATCCCTGGCAAAACTGATGCTTTCAAAAGCGAACTTCCTTCTGCTGGACGAGCCTACCAATCATCTCGATATCGAGTCCAAGGAGATTCTTGAGGAAGCCCTGAACCAGTATACAGGAACGGTACTCTATGTATCCCACGACCGGTATTTTATCAATAAAACGGCAACTCGGATCATGGAACTTACGGAACATAAACTGCTCTCCTACCAAGGAAATTATTCCTATTATCTTGAAAAAAAAGAAACAGTGGAAAAATTATTTCTTGATTCTGGGGATCTTTCTTCTCCAAAACAAAAAAATGAGTCCGAAGCAAAATTAAATTGGAAGGAACAAAAAGAACGGGAAGCATACCGGCGTAAGATCGAAAATAATTATAAAAATGCAGAAAACAAGATCCAGGATCTGGAAGAACAGATTGAAAAAATAGATGAAGAAACGGCGCTTCCAGAATTTGCCTCTGATGTAGCAAAATTAACGGAGCTTACGCGAAAAAAAGAAGCCCTGGAGACGGAGCTGAATACTGCTCTGACAGAATGGGAAACTTATGCAGAAGAACTGGAAGCTCTTGAAAAATGAGATGAGATAAAACGGCATTAAACTTTCCTTTTCCCCTGTACACAAAATCTGCCAGCCCAGAAGACCGACAGATTTTTGAGTTTATGTCTTATGCATATTATATACAGCATATTACATCCAGTATATCATTTTACAGTTACAGATACCAGTTCCAGGCGCTCATTGGGTACT
>CAMXSH010000037.1 GCA_947246475.1 uncultured Roseburia sp. | reverse complement strand
ATCATAGAAGACCAGTTATTTCTTTATTTTACAGAAAAAGTTTCACAGACTCAATTAGGGCAAAATGGGGGGGCCAATCGTTTGTGGCTGCTTGGCAATGATGCACTCGGCTACCGCCTTTGTGTTGACTAAGCTTCCGGTAATTATTTCATCGCATAGGCAGCATTGACAATTCCTTGTGTTCCCGCACTGGTGGTATGTATAATAGCTTTACCAGCTACATCCTTCTTCAAAATAGTTGAAGGCGAATTGCCGTAATCAAACCCGTCACATTTTTTGCCATGTCGTTCGCCTATAAGAATACTGTTTTGAATACGCTATCTGAGAGAAAATGCTTCTTCTATCGTTTCAACAGGGCGTATCTGTTTTACATCCATACCATACAATAACATTCCAGTGAAAACGCCCTAAAAACATCAATAATAACCGTTAGTCCCTTCGCCTGTTTTGCATCCTCAATCAAGTGCAAAATATTTACGTTATACATATGCTTTTATCCTTCTCGCAAATCTGTTTTATATTTCCGTCTTTGATAAGGTATGTTGCCCCAAACAATGTTGTCGTTTTGTTTTCAATCATGAAATAACTTCCGTCTTCCAAAGCATAAAATTCCCTACCATAGCTATCCGAATAAGTAATATCTTCAAATAAACGTTGTCCATCTAAAATATCATTTTTTATATCCTGATAATGTGGTAAGATCATTAATTTTGTGATCCCTAAGCCGGATAAAAATCTCTCATATTCCTTATCAATGCTTTCGCCCTCCAGTTCAGGCTGTGCATATACAATCTCTGCGCTGTTCATTGTTCCTGCACTAATGCCAATTAAAATTCCGTCAAAATCCTTAATACGTTCTTTTAAACGTATTTTTTCAAAAAACTTATTTTGTGTTGGAACATGACCACCAGCAAGTATAAGCACATCATAAATGGAAATATTATCTACAAGTTTTTCATTATTTCTATTATCGCATATATACATTTGGCTGATTGATAATCCACTCATAGGAAACGATGCGGCAAAAATGTTCATTATACTGTCATTTACTTCTATATCGTCTGCGTCTGCACTTATTATCAAAACTTTTGAGTTGTATTTCCAATGTTTTTTTAAACTGTCTAATAGACCATTCTCTGTGCTTAACTGCGTGGGTATTCTTGTTCCATTCTTTTTGTATGAACCGCCTATGTGACTCGTTAAATATGCAATCATTACATTCTCCTTATTCTATCCCTTGATCAAACGACACACCATCCATTCCTTATATTTAAAATTATAACTTAATATGTCAGTTCGTACAACTATTCTTACTGATAATCCCTTTTTTACACACATTTAGATATTCTCATATGGCTTTTTGCATAGCCTTGAAAAATGTGGAAAGTTGAAAATACAAATATATAAACATGTATTTGCGTAACTAACTAATCATTGAGGAAGCAACAAAGGAACACCAGGCCACGTCACCTCTGGCATGAAATCCAATTTATTTAAATACACAAATATAGTCTGTTTATCGCCCCATATTCCTGAGTCCGGTTTTCTTGTGCATAACGTTATATGATAATATCCCGAAACTATGGAAACCATTTGCTCCAAAGGACACTCTGTGCTCCACTCCATCAACCAAAACAAGTCAATTACACATAACTTGTCGTCTTGAATGTCAATGCCTAAGCGAATCGCAACAGGATATTCTTCTAATAGATTTTCTTCTGGCTAGCCCTCTCTAAACTTGAGCGTGAAATTTCCGCTGCTTCCTGTACAAAAACCGACCACATCGCCCTTCTTAATATGCTTTGCCACATCTTCCGGTTTTGAATAATCTTCTTCAAAGAAGTTACAACCTTCAGGAATATTCTAATTTGTTTCAGGTGAATAAAACACAATACCCATTCTATCAATCATTAAATGAATATCTTTTTCTGCAAACTTCATAGTCCAATTTTCTCCTTTTCAACTTCCAATTTATCTTACCTATTACATGCAATTCTATTCGATTTTCACTATTTGTAAAGTAAACAGCCAATAAATTTTATAACAATTCATGTCAAAAAATCAATTGGCTATGTAATATTAAAAATGTTTTCATTTTTCATATTCCTATTTCCCCTGCTCTTAAACCAGATTCCCTACCTATGCCTATACACTTTCCTCCCATCAAATTTCAGTACATCAATGGCCTTTTTTACACCGTCCATATCGTATCTGGAACTGTCAGTCAACAAAAACTTTATCCGATATTTCTTACCCTTTTTTAAATTCTTCATTACAATTTTTACTTTTTTATGCTTATCTTCCTCACGATATGTAACCTTGTATTTTTTATCCTTTCCAGTTTCACTGTAGCAGAGTAATATCGTCCCAAAATAACTAGTACCCAATTTGGATAAATCCGCTGTCACAAGGGCACTTGATCTATTCTTTCTTTTTATCTTCACCTTATAAAAGCGCGGAACCATGATCCTGTCTCCGTGAGTATCATACAAGCTGTCCAGTTTACAGTCTTCAAGCCCCATGCAACGTTTACCTGCTAAATATTTTTTCTTTGAAATAATGTTCCATCCTGAAAAAATATATCCTTTCTTCGTCACGTTCCTTGGGAATTCCACAATGTCACCATAGCGATAAGATTTAGGAAGTTTTCCCTTCACCTTTGCACCATTTAGCTGATAGGACAGCTTGTATTTTCTTCCCCTGCCAAGTGCCATACTAAAAGGGAGGATACTCTTCGTTTGCTTTCCATTCACAAACCAGCTGACCTGATCTGTTTTTGTTCCAGTCTGGGTTATGTCAAAAGAAACAGCAGAAAAATTATTGATTTCCCGAACGCGGTCTGCTTCCAGAAAAATATTATTGCCTATTTCTTTTACCCCTTTTCCAATTGTCACCTTTGTAAGACCATAAGCGCGGTAAAATGCCAGCGGTTCAATCTTTTCCACGCTGTCCGGTATCACTAAGGTTTTCAGGTTCACGCATCCAGAAAAAATACGTCCTCTGATAACCTTAAATCTTCCTGGCAGATGAATCTCTTCTAATGCAGAACATCCCTCAAAAGCATTTTCTCCGATCGTCTCCACCGAATCCGGAATCATTAACTTCTCAACCCCACAATTCTGAAAGGCCCCACTCTCAATCGACACAACACTATCCGGTATACTAACTTCTTTAATGCTATCATAAGGAAAAGAACGAAATTTAATACTGGTGATACCATGGTCGATAACTACTTTTTGGGGTATCCCTTCATAGAGTTCTGGAATAAATTCTCCCTGTTTCATCTCCCCCATTCCGCTTATTCTGAGCACTCCGTCCTTCGTTAATTTCCAGGTTATATTATCACCACAGGAACCAGCCGCCACTTCTGTGGCGGCAAGGCTCGTAGTCCCCTGACAAAAAAATACTATGAATACAAAAAGAGTACAAAAAAGACATACACTATGCTTCACTTTGATACCTCCTATGAATAGATTGATAATACATATTGTGGAAATTTACCACTTATTTCAGAAGCATTGCATGGTGTAAAACAAATATATACTTTATTCTTTGAAGCTTGAACTCCTTCCACCTCAACTTTCTTATCAGTAAAAATATCAGTAATAGTATTTAATTGATACACATGTTTTTGCTGTAATTTTTTCCCTTTACAATATAGTTTTGATAGCTTTAATGGCATATTGTTAGATTGATTACCAGAAGTTATAAAAATTGTATTAGATCCATAAATATCAACTCCCTGCTGCCTTAACAACTAAATTCTTACTTGTTTCTTCCGCATGGACAGGATTCATTTCATTACCCATCACACAACAGATAGACATTGAAAACATAATTAATAGCGCAATAACCCTTTTCGTGATTTTTTTCATTTATCCTTTTCTCCTTTTTAATTTTAGAAAGTTACCTTTTTGTCCGGACAGCATAAACATAGCACAACATTTCTAAAAAGAAAATAGTTTTTGCGTGAATGGTCTTTTTATCGCGCGAATTGTGTGAATTTTTTATAAATTTTATATTAACTTTATCTTTCGTATAATACGATAAATATTTGAAAACAGTCTCCGTTGAAAATATACTCCACTCTTCCTGTATAGTTTCCTGCACTTTCAATTGTATTCTGGAGACCATATCCATGCCCTTTTTTCTTCTGCTTTGTTGTCTTAAGAACTCCTGCCTTTTGTTGTAACTCTTCCATGAAATAATTTTCTGTCAGGATGAAGATCATATCCTTATCATAGCGGATCTGTAGTTTTATTTTACGAAAACCTTCTGCACATTTTTCAGACGCTTCCATGGCATTTTCAAGAATATTTGAAAAAATAGTGCATAGATCAAAAGCATCTACAAAACAATCAGAGGGCAAATGTCCTGACACTATAAATTCTATATTTTTCTGAGAAAACATCTCCGCAAATCGATTGATCACTGCATCAACAGTGGCATTTCCAACTGTCACAGAATTATCTAACATCTCAAATTTTCCACAGATATGTTCTACATAACCCCGCAGCTCCTCCTTTCCCTCCTGTCCTGCCAGGTCATAAATCACACGCATATGGTTTCGCATATCATGACGAAATTTCTTTGTCTCTTCCTCCCTTTTTATTAAATACTCATAATGTTTTGCCTGAGCTTCAAGGTATGTTTCATTCCACTTTTGTTTCTCCGCATTTTTCTGACGGGAAGCAGCCAAAAGAAAAACTATGATCATTTGAGAAAAAACACTCAGGGACATATACAAAGTGACCACACACGTTATAAACTCTCCTGTTTCAATATGTTCTCTGATTAAGGCAAGCGAAACTTCATTGAGGACTATGATTCCAGTAAAAAAGATGAAATAACCTGTCGACACACGCTGAAGCAAATCGATGTATTTTCGACGAAATAAGTATGCACACAGGCACAAAAATACAATCGTGACAATCGAAACTGCCAGATCATTTTGGTTCAAATGCTGTAAGCCAAAAAGTTTTTTCGACATCTGAAATATTGCCGAAAAGGTTCCATTCAGCATCCTTAACACAGACACTGTCCATAAAATATAACTAATTATCTTTGGCAGCTTTTCCTCACCTCTGTTTTTTCTAAGCATTTGCATTTTCAAATCTCCATTGAATATGTCTTATTTTCAAGTCTGAATATCTGCGCCGGCTTATCGGAAGCCTATCTCCATTATCCAGAATAATCTCTTTGCTTCCAACTACATTTATATGGTCAAGATTTACCAAGTACCCTCTGTGTGCCAGGCAAAACCATCTTTTCCCGGCAATTCAATATCCATAAATACAATCTGGTAACTTCCCTTTTCCTCCAAAAATTCTTCTCCCGTGGAAAAAATATCTATTTCTATATTCATTTTATAATAGCTTTCAACTTCTCTTTTCACAATGTGCTGCCATTTTTTTCGTCCTCGACAATTGCTATCTTCATAATCTTCTCCCTTTTTCTTTTTTCACAAATGACGAAATAAAATCCCCGTTTCTGTACAAACTATAATCAGTTATACGACATCTGAGGAGGATTTTATGAAAGTACAGGATTCCACTAAAAATTTCATCAAATGCGGAGTATACGGATGGGGGTTTGAGTGCCTCTGGACTGGGCTTCACTCCATCTTTTCCCATAAAAATAAAGAATACACCTGCCGTACTTCCATGTGGATGTTCCCCATCTATGGTATGGCGTCCCTGATCAAACCGATTTCAAGGGCAATGAAAAATGTAAATGTGATAGTGCGGGGAATGGTGTACACCACCTGCATTTTTGCCACGGAATACGGAACCGGAAAACTGCTCAAAAAAAATCACTGCTGCCCTTGGGATTACAGTGACGCCAAACATAATATCAAGGGGCTCATCCGGCTGGATTATGCCCCCCTGTGGTTTATTGTAGGTTTGATTTATGAAAAAATTCTGCGGGCATAATTAGTACAGCGAATGTATCAAATACTTAATTTTCGTTGTACTAAACCAGCTTCTGGAAGCTGACGCGGGAATTTTCAGGAACAGACTCCGTGATAAAGGTATTGCCGCCTATGACGGAATTCTTCCCGATGACCGTGTCACCGCCCAGGATCGACGCATTGGAATAGATCGTCACATTGTCCTCGATAGTAGGGTGGCGCTTTGTGCCGGAAAGCTTCTGGCCGCCTCTGGTGGAAAGCCCTCCCAGGGTAACGCCCTGGTATAGTTTCACGTTATTTCCGATGATTGTGGTCTCTCCGATGACGATGCCGGTACCGTGGTCGATGAAAAAACATTCTCCGATGTCAGCTCCGGAATGGATATCGATGCCCGTCTTGGCATGGGCATATTCGGTCATGATCCTCGGTATGTACGGTACGCTCCGTATGTAAAATTCGTGGGCGATGCGGTAGACAAAGATGGCAAAGACGCCGGGGTAGGAAAAAATGATCTCCTCCTTGCTCTGGGCCGCCGGATCCCCGTCAAATCCCGCCTGCACATCTTTTAAGAGAAGTTTCTGGATGTGGGGAAGCTGTTCAAAAAATTCTCGGCATATCTGTTCTGCCCGGTCTTTATTTTTCTCATCAGGATTCCCCTCCAAAGACTCTGCCCTAAGCACTTCTTCCTCTTCATTATAGGCGAAGGCACAGGCGATCTGCTCACAGAGCATATTATAAATCCAAAGCAGTCGGTCACCCACAAAATATTTCGGAAGCCCTCTTGTGGCATCCTGCTCCCCAAAATATCCCGGAAACATGACCAGGCGCAGCTCCAGCAAAGCGTCAATGATAACCTTTCTCTCCGGCATGTTCTTTCCCTGTTTGGTAGAAAACAGAGGCTCCCCTTCGTAATTATCAGCGATCTTTTCCACTACATTCTCAATCGTATGCTTTGTTTTCTGATTCATAATGGAATCTCCTTTACAAAGGTATCGATATACTCCCAGATCTCATCCTTTCCCTCCTTGTTCTGGGCAGAAAAAGGAAGGACTGGCGTTCCCTCCACCAGCTGCAGTTTCTTCCCTATCATGGAAATATGCCGGTTTCGGGCATTTTTACTGATCTTATCTGCTTTTGTGGCGATAATCAGCGGGTTAAATCCTTTGGACAAAAGCAGCTGATACATCTTCACATCATTTGCCGAGGGCTCGTGGCGGATGTCAATGAGAAGAAAAACCACCCGAAGAGCCTGGGAAGTATCCAGGTATTTCTCGATCATCTTCATCCATTTTGCCGCCGTCTCCTTCGACACTTTCGCATAGCCGTAGCCGGGCAGGTCTACCATATAACAGATATCATTCACATTATAATAATTGATCGTCTGGGTCTTGCCTGGCTGGGAAGATATTCTGGCAAATCCTTTTCGGTTCATCAGCGTATTAATGAGGGAAGATTTTCCCACATTGGATCTTCCCCAGAAGGCAAGCTCAATTTTATCATTCTGCGGCAGCCTGCTGGTGATGCCACAGACTGTCTCTAATTCCAGTGACCGGATTACCATCATATTCTCCTTTTCTCCAGCTCGACGGCGCGAATACACGCCGTCGAGCTGGCACATCGTGTCCTGCAACGCTGTTCTACTAAGATATTTATCCCACCACTGCGGTATCCAGTACCTTTTTCATGTCACTGGCAAAAACAATCTCCATTCCCCCAGTGATCTCTTCTTCCAGTTCCTGCACATCGGGTTCATTTTCCTTGGGTACGATAACCCGGTTAATTCCTGCCAGTCTGGCGGCCAGAAGTTTTTCTTTCAGACCTCCGATGGGCAGGACCCTTCCCCGGAGTGTCACCTCTCCCGTCATAGCGGTTCTGGCATCCACTTTTTTCTCCTCGATGGCAGAATACAGCGCCGTCGCCATTGTGATTCCAGCAGAAGGTCCGTCCTTCGGCACAGCCCCTTCCGGAACGTGCACATGAATGTCGTGCTCTTTAAAATACTCATTATCTTTTTTACAGATCGAGCGTACAAAACTGAGGGCGATACGTGCAGACTCCTGCATTACATCTCCCAGCTGCCCAGTGAGGATCAGGCTGCCCTCCCCCGGCATGATATTTACCTCGATCTCCAGGGTATCTCCGCCCACCTGGGTCCAGGCAAGCCCCCGCACAATGCCAATCTCATCTTCTGCATTAGCTTTTAAATTTGAATAACGCCGTTTGCCAAGGATGTCTTTCAGGTTTTTCCCGGATACCCGCAGCTTTTCCGTCTCTCCATTGACGATCTGTCTCGCGGTCTTCCGGCAGATCCTGCCGATCTGGCGTTCCAGTCCGCGGACCCCCGCTTCCCTGGTATAATAACTTATGATATCCCGCAGCGCTTTATCATTGATAGACAGGTTGGATTTTTTCAATCCATTCTTTTCGATCTGTTTGGGGATCAGGTATTGTTTTCCGATATGAAATTTTTCATTTTCCGTATAACCTGAGATTTCGATAATCTCCATACGGTCTAACAGGGGTCTGGGTATCGTATCCACCGTATTGGCAGTACACAAAAACAACACTTCCGACAAGTCCACCGGCAGCTCCACATAATGATCGGTAAAATGCTGGTTCTGTTCCGGGTCCAGCACCTCAAGAAGCGCCGAAGATGTATCCCCTTTATAGTCACTGCTCACCTTATCGATCTCGTCCAGCAGCATCAATGGATTTTTTACCCCGGACCGTTTGAGACCGTCGATGATCCGCCCCGGCAGTGCTCCGATATAGGTTCTGCGGTGTCCCCGGATCTCCGCTTCGTCCCGGACACCTCCCAGGCAGATCCGCACGTATTTTTTCTCCAGGGCGCGGGCCACAGATCTGGCGATAGACGTCTTTCCTGTTCCCGGAGGACCTACCAGACACACGATGGGCGCCTCGCCTTTGGCATTTAATTTTCGTACCGCAAGAAATTCCAGAATCCTCTCTTTGACCTTTTCCAGTCCATAATGGTCCTCATCCAAAACCTCCTGGGCCCGCAGAAGATCCTGGCTGGATTCATCCATCTTATCCCAGGGCAGATCCAGAAGCGTCTCGATATAATCCCGCGTCACCGCACTCTCTGATGAACTGGAAGGCAGGCTGTCAAGCCTCTTGATCTCCTCCTCCAGTTTTTCCCTGATCTCATCGGAACAGATGAGCTGCTCCAGCTTTTCCCGGTATTTCTCCTCATAACTGCCAGCTCCCTCACCCAGCTCATCCCGGATGACCTTCATCTGCTCACGGAGAAAATATTCTTTCTGGTTTTTATCCACTTCGGATTTGACTTTGGTCTTATAATCGGCACGGATCTTAAGGATGTCGATCTCTCTGGCAAGATATTCAGAAACCAGATAAAAACGGTTTTCCACATCAAAGCATTCCAGAACCTGCTGGCGCTTTTCCAGATCCATCGGAATATGCATGGCGATAAGATCCAGCAGAATATCCAGATCATTTTCTTTCTGGATCTTCTCATAAGCGCTTCTTCCTGCGCTTGGATTCTGACCCAGATACAGGGTATACATATCCTTTATATCCCGGCACATGGCAGTATATTCGATTTCCCGGATATTTTCTGCTGCCGCCTCCTTATCGTAAAATACCACATCTCCCATCAAAAATGGCTCATTCTGAACAAGGGCGGTCAGTGTCCCTCTCTGTCTCGTAGAAACCAGAATTCGGATCACATTGTCTTCCAGCTTTATGACCTGCCGTATCCTTGCCAAGACACCGATGCTCTCCACATCTGAATAAAGGGGCAGTTCTACCCGGTCATCTTTCTGGCTCGTAATGAAAACAATGCTGTCTCCCGCCATCGCCTCATCCACTGCCCGCTTGGTGATATCACGATTCACATCCAGATGAACCAGCATTCCCGGTAGAATTGTCATTCCTTTCAATGCTATGATTGGCAATGTTTTCATTTGTTCATCCATGACATCTTGTTCCTCCATTCTTCCCTTAGTACCACTTGCCGCCACTCAGGCACTTTCCCCGGTTTTCTCTTCCAGAAGTATCACCTGGTCATCCTGGCCGATCAGTTCCGGAATTCCTTCCTTATCCACAACCGCCTTTGTGATCCGGCACTCCTTCACATCCTCTCTGGAAGGGAGCTCAAACATATAATCCATCATACAGTTTTCGATGATAGCACGAAGTCCTCTCGCCCCTGTCTTCCGCTCGATGGACTGACGGGCGATCTCCCGCACAGCCTCTTCTTCAAAGGTAAGACGGATGCCGTCCAGCTCCAAAAGCTTTTGATACTGCTTTGTAATGGCATTTCTCGGTTTCACAAGAATCTGGGTCAATGCCTCCTCATCCAGCAGATCAAGGCTGACGGTCACCGGCACACGCCCTACAAACTCCGGAATAATACCAAACTTCACCAGATCCTGGGGCAGCACCTGGCGGAACAGATCTCCGATATTGGAGTCTGTCTTATCTGAAATCTCTGCGTTGAAGCCGATGGACTTCTTGTCGATCCTCGATCCGATGATCTTATCCAATCCATCAAAAGCTCCTCCACATATAAAAAGTATATTCGTCGTATCGATATGATAAAACTCCTGCTGGGGATGTTTTCTTCCCCCCTGGGGAGGAACGCTGGCTTCTGTTCCCTCCAGGATCTTAAGCAGCGCCTGCTGCACGCCCTCACCGGACACATCTCTGGTGATAGAGGCATTTTCTGACTTTTTCGTAATTTTATCGATCTCATCGATATAAATGATTCCGTGCTCCGCACGGGGAATATCATAATCTGCCGCCTGTATGATTTTCAGCAGAATATTTTCTACGTCCTCACCTACATATCCCGCCTCGGTCAGCGTCGTCGCATCCGCGATGGCAAAAGGCACATTGAGCACCTTGGCGAGGGTCTGTGCCAGATAGGTTTTTCCGGAACCGGTAGGACCGATCATTAGAATATTGCTCTTCTGGAGCTCCACGTCCATATCCGCAGCAGACATAACCCTCTTATAGTGATTGTAAACTGCCACAGACAGCGCTTTTTTCGCTTCATCCTGACCGATGACATATTCGTCCAGAAACTCCTTGATCTCCTTTGGCTTCAGCAGATTGATCTCCACCTCTTCCACATCATCCCCACCATACATTTCCTGGTATTCCTCTGCGAGAATCTCCTCGCAGAGCTCCGTACACTCGTCACATATATAGACACCTGTAGGTCCAGCGATCAGTTTGCGAACCTGTTTTTCTGTCTTTCCGCAAAAGGAACAGCGAAAGGATGTCTGATTGTCATTATTTCTTCCTGCCATAAAATTCTCCCTTTCTGCTTCGCACAATTAGAAATTTTCTATCAGATAAGAAAGCACATGGTGCCACCCGGAACATATGGTGGCACCACAGTATATTATTTCGATTCGTGATTGACAAGAATACGGTCAACAAGTCCGTACTGAAGCGCTTCCTCAGCCGACATAAAGTTGTCCCGTTCAGTATCCTCAGCAATCTTTTCCACAGTCTGCCCCGTATTGGCAGCGAGGATCTCATTTAACTTTTTCTTTGTTTTAAGAATGTTCTCTGCCACGATCTGAATCTCTGTCGCCTGTCCTTTTGCTCCTCCGGATGGCTGATGGATCATGATCTCTGCATTGGGCAGCGCAAGCCTCTTTCCTTTGGCGCCACTGGAAAGCAGGAAGGCTCCCATGCTCGCTGCAAGTCCCATACAGATCGTAGAGACATCACATTTTACATAATTCATTGTATCGTAGATCGCCATGCCGGCTGTCACTGAGCCGCCAGGGCTGTTAATATACAGGTTGATATCCTTGCCCGGATCTTCAGATTCCAAAAACAGCATCTGGGCCACCACAAGGCTCGCCGTCGCATCATTTACCTCATCTCCCAGAAAAATGATCCTTTCCCGGAGCAGTCTCGAATATATATCATAAGAGCGTTCGCCACCCCGGCTCGTCTGCTCAATGACATAAGGAACTAAAGCCATATTATTTTCCTCCATCTACACTACATTCATGTATCGTGTTACTCTGCATCTTCCTCCGCTTTATTGGAAGCCTCGATCTCAACAGCTTCCTTTACCAGAAGATCCACAGCCTTTTGTACGGCAACATCCTTGGAAATCTGCTCTTTTTCAGCATCTCCTGCCATTTCTTTGAGCTTATCTGCTTCCATTCTGTACATCTCAGCCATTTTCTCCAGCTCTTTGTCAATGTCCTTATCGGTTGCCTTGATCTTCTCTGTCTCAGCCACTGCCTCCAGGACAAGACGGGTTTTAATGCGCATCTCCGCCTCTGGCCTCATCTGATCCATCAGCGCCTGGGGCTGCATGCCAGTCATCTGCATATACTGCTCGATGGAAAGTCCCTGCTGCTGAAGTCTTGAAGCAAACTCATTCACCATCTGGGATACCTGCTCATCTACCATCGGAGCCGGAAGCTCTACCTTTGCATTCTCTACAACCTTCTCCAGCACTTTATTTTCTTTCTCTGTCTTCACCTGGGCTTTTTTTCTGTCGGTCAAAGTCTTTTTCACACTTGCCTTATATTCCTTCAGCGTATCGAACTCAGAAACCTCACTGGCAAATTCATCGTCCAGTTTAGGAAGCTCTTTAACTTTCACTTCTTTGATCTCCACCTTGAACAAAGCAGGTTTTCCCTTCAGGCTTGCTTCGTGGTATTCCTCTGGGAATGTAACATTGACATCCACTTTATCACCGGTCTTTTTTCCGATCAGCTGGTCTTCAAAAGTATCGATAAAGGAATGGCTTCCAATGGTCAGGGAATAATCGGTTCCCTTGCCGCCTTCAAATGCCTTACCATCTACAAATCCCTCAAAGTCGATAACTGCGATATCATCTTTCTTGATCTCTCTATCTTCTACTGTCATAATACGCGCATTCTGCTCGCGTACACGGTCGATCTCTGCATTGACATCCGCAGCCAATACTTTGATTTCCTGTTTTTCCACCTCAATACCCTTGTAATCTCCCAGCTCTACCTCCGGCTTCACTGCAACCGTTGCCGTAAATACAAAAGGTTTGTCTTTGCCGATATCTTCTACATCGATCTCTGGGCGGGACACGATCTCAAGACCGCATTCCTTTGCCGCAGCTTCATATGCCTCAGGTATTGCAAAATTAGCAGCATCCTCATAGAAGATTTCGGGACCATAAAGCTTCTCGATCATTTTTCTTGGCGCTTTTCCCTTGCGGAAGCCCTGGATCGAGATCTTACCCTTATTCTTATGATAGGATTTGACCACAGCCGCCTCAAAATCCTCTGCACTTACCTCTATCGTGATCTTTGCCATACTGTTTTCAAGATTCTCCACTTTGTAACTCATGTCTTATTCCTCCAAATACGATTTCTAAATTTGTTATAAACGATGAGAAACTCGCAAAGCGTGTTTCTCATGTTCGCGGGCGGCGCCAAATTGTAATGCAAGCATTCCAGCTCGGCTTGTGCCTTCCGCGCAAATGAAAAGGCAAGCTCTTAAAAGCATTCCCATTTTTTTTGTTTTTGAAACAAGTCAGAAAATTCCCTGCATGCAGGCTATTTTCTTTACCCGACTCACGTTTTACCAAACCCGGTAATTTCCACTCAGCGCCAGCAGGGCAAACAGATACAGACAGTTGTCATAATATCTTCTCTCGCCGGTGCGAAGGGGGGTATTCCAGAATCGCTCCACGCACTCTTTTGCATAAGGTCCGTCTGCCGCCAGGGATGCCTGGGCATTGGTGGCAATGATCGCCACAGGATGAAGGGCTGGCTGGTCAATAACCGTTCCATCGATCTCATAGGTCATAAAATCCTCACCGCGGTGGGTTTCCATAAAGAATTTCTGAACCTTATTGTTGTTCTCCTTGTTCCAGTCTTCTGGTGCAAACCACTCATAATCCAGACCGATATTGGCGATCACCCGGTAAGAATCACTGTAGTACCAGTCATGGCGGCCGCCGAAGACATCCTGTTCTTCTGGATATGGTGTTCCGTCATAATATGCATACTCCGCTGCCAGCCCGGTCTCTGGATGGCAGGCTTTTTTCAGGTATTCACGGCTCGCCTGAGCTGCTTTCTTCCAGAATTCCCGGTCCTCTTCATTTGCCCACAGAGCAAACAGCTCATAAAAATGCGGGCAATGATAAGAAGGATCGCTGAATTTGCGGCTGGGGATAAAGCGGATCAGATAATTCTCCGGCTCCATGATCGGATCCCCTGGCTCCTTCTCACCATTATGTATACAGGCGCTAAGGATATTTTTTGCCTCCTGGGAATAATGAAAGATGCCCTCTCCATCTCCCCAGCGGTGGGAAGCAAAGAAAAGCGCCATGGCAAAGAACTCCTCCCCATCCGGTGCAGGCCCATAGTCATTCTTTGTTCCATTGGTCTGGCAGGACCAGGCAAAATATCCTTTGTTGTAGCCCTCTTCCATATACATATAAGTCCTCGCCCATTTCCAGACACGGTCAAATTCATTTTTCATATCCATCTGGACACACATCATCATGGCATAGGACATACCCTCTGTTCTGGCATCAAAATTTCCTGTATCCTCAAAGTATCCCATATCGTCTCCGGCTTCAAAATAAAATTTTTCACCCTCCGGACCGTAAAATACAGTGTGGAACGCATCTTTTAACTTTTTATCAATCTCTTCCTGTGAATGTCCACACTCGGCAAATACATTTCGATACTGTTTTGTGTAATAAGCACCTTTCATCTCGTTTTTCCTTTCTTACCATTCTTATTTCGCAGCTTCATGCCCTTTTGCCCTCAAAACGTCAAGAATCCTGTCAACGTTTTCTTTGCACAGCGCGTCAGTCTTAGCTTCTACCATAACCCGGATCAGAGGTTCTGTTCCACTCTCCCTCAGAAGAAGCCTTCCCTCATCTCCCAATGCAGCCTCTACTTCTTTGGCAGCCTGGACAACATCTTCATCTTCTCTGGCTGCAGTCTTATCCTTCACCCGCATATTCACCAGCAGCTGAGGATAGATCTTCAGATCTTCTGTCAGCTCAGACAGCTCTTTTCCTTTTGAGAGCATGGCCTCCATGATCATAAGGGAGGTGAGGATCCCATCTCCTGTGACTGCATGCTCTTTGAAAATCACATGCCCGGACTGTTCCCCACCCAGCACATAGTCATGTTCCATCATACTGGCACAGACATATTTATCCCCTACGGCTGTCTGCTCGTATCGGATGCCGGCACGGTCGAAGGCCTTATAAAGTCCCATATTGGACATCACGGTAGTGACTACCATGTCGTCTTTCAGCAATCCCTGCTCTTTCAGATATACACCGCACAGATACATGATATGGTCTCCTGTGACCACCTCACCCTTTTCATTGACAGCGATGCAGCGGTCTGCATCCCCATCATAGGCAAAGCCCGCATCCGCGCCGGTATCTTTCACCAGTTCCTGCAGATTCCCGATATGTGTCGATCCACAGTGGCGGTTTATATTCATCCCATCCGGGGTATCTCCTGTCGTATGTACCTCCGCACCCAGTTTCTCAAATATCTTTCCTGCAATGCGGGAGGCTGATCCATTGGACATATCCAGTGCAATCTTTTTCCCCTCAAAAGAATGCTTCACCAGCCCGGCAAGGTACTCTTTGTATATCTCTTTTCCTTCTGTGTAATCATAACATCTTCCAAGGTTCTCTCCTGTAGCATAAGGAAGCTCTGGTATTTCTCCATCAATATATGCTTCTATCTTTTCCTCGATCTCTTCTTCCAGCTTATGTCCCTTTTCATTGATTACCTTGATGCCATTATCTGTATACGGATTGTGGCTGGCTGTGATCATAATACCAAAATCAAAATCTTCTTTTCGTATCAGATAAGAAATACTGGGTGTCGTTGTCACATGTATCTCATAGACATCCGCTCCGCTGGCTGTAAGCCCTGCCGCCAGGGCAGTCTCATACATATAGCCGGAAAGCCGTGTATCTTTTCCCACCACTACACGGACACGATGTCTGCCATCCTGAAAGTAGTTTCCCAAAAAACGTCCGATCCTAAAAGCATGTTCCGCTGTCAGCGTAACATTTGCCTCTCCGCGAAAGCCATCCGTACCAAAATACTTCATGACGATCCCCTTTCAAATTCGCTTAAATACTACATGTCATCAGGATATAGTCTTCCCCTGAAAACAAGATATCTAATATATACTATCATAAGAAGCACATTTATTCAAGAAAAAAAATAAAGCACGCCCTGCTTTTGCCCTACTTTATAATGGTGCCTCCGCCAAGCACACAGTCTCCTTCATAAAAGACAACTGCCTGTCCCGGAGTGGCTGCCCTCTGAGGGCGGTCAAATACAACCTCCACTGTCTCTTTGTCCACCATACGGAGAACACAGTCGTCCCCCCGGTGGTTATACCGGATCTTTGCCGATGCACGCACCTCGCCATCCAGTTCTGGTACAGACATAAAATTCAAGGCATTGGCACGGAGTGTCGTGGAAAAAAGCTCTTCATTTTCACCCAGCACTACCTCTCCCGTCTCCGGACGGATCTCCTTCACAAAAACCGGCCTCCCCAGGGCTATGCCAAGTCCTTTCCTCTGACCTATGGTATAGTGGGTAATCCCTTTGTGGGGACCAATGACATTTCCCTGGACATCCACAAAATTCCCGGTCTGTATCTTTTTCCCGGTCTCCCTCTCAATAAAGGAGGCATAGTCATGATCGGGCACAAAACAGATCTCCTGGCTGTCCGGCTTGTGCGCCACCGGAAGACCAGTGTCTTCTGCGATCTTCCTCACCTCTTCTTTTTCGTACTCCCCCACTGGCATAAGCGTGTGTTTCAGCTGGTCCTGGGTGAGACTGTAGAGGGCATAAGTCTGATCCTTCGCCGCTGTCACCGATCTTTTGAGGGCGTATCTGCCATTTGCCATCTGTGTGATCCTGGCATAATGTCCGGTGGCGATATAATCAGCCCCGATCTCTAAACTCCTGCGCAGAAGGGATTCCCATTTGACATAACGGTTGCAGGCGATGCAGGGGTTCGGCGTCCTGCCGTTCTGATATTCTTTTACAAAATAATCGATCACATTTTTCTGAAATTCTTCCCGGAAATTCATGACATAATAACGGATGCCAAGACGTTCTGCTACACGTCTGGCATCCTCTACTGCCGATAGCCCACAGCATCCGCCATTCTCCTCCTGAACCTGAGAAGTCTCCTCCTGCCAGATCTGCATGGTTACCCCGATCACTTCATAGCCCTGTTCTTTCAGAAGATATGCCGCCACCGATGAATCCACACCGCCGGACATACCCACGACTACTTTTTTTCTCATCTCTTACCTCATTCCTGCTTCGCAGAAAATAATTTATTGTTCTCTCTTTTTGCCTTTGAACATGTTGATAATCGTTGGAACGATAGCGACAGCAGTCAGTCCGTAGCCCATGGCAAGATCTTTGTAGTAGGCTGCGGAAAATTCACTGTACTCCATAAGAAACGGTATGTATTTGTAGGACTGTCCAAAACTATAATTCAATTCCTGCATAATACTTACTGTAACCGCTAATTTGTGGGCAAAATAAACCGCTGCAATATCAATTACAACACACAGGATCATCGCCGGAATATTGATACCGCCTCCCAGCAGTTCAAATCCCTTGACCGAGCAGATCATCATGATAAATCCTGCGATCCCTGCGATATAGCCCAGCTGATAAATACCAACCCATGCCGCAACTCCGATGACCACACCCACCAGTGCACCGACAATACCTGTTATCCAGTTTACTCTTCCTGTTCTTTCCATTTTTCTCCTCCGTTTAATTTTCTTATTTTTTTATTAGCAGTGACTTTCCAGTCATTTCCTCCGGCTGGGTCATTCCCATCATCTCGATAAGAGTAGGTGCGATATCCGCCAGACAGCCGCCCTCCCTCAATGTGTACGCATCATCATAATTCACCAGGATAAACGGTACTGGATTAATGGTATGTGCGGTAAACGGCTGTTTCGTCTCATAATCTATGAGCTGCTCTGCATTACCATGATCCGCACAGATAAACATCTGCCCATCCACTTCTTTGATGGCTTCCACAACCTTGCCGACGCATTCATCCACAGCCTCGATGGCCTGGATCGCCGCTGGTTCCACACCAGTATGGCCAACCATATCCGGATTGGCAAAATTGACAATGATCACATCATACTTGTCAGACTTGATGGCGTCCACCAGACCCTCACACACTTTATAAGCACTCATCTCTGGCTGCAGGTCATAAGTCGCCACTTTGGGGGAATTGACTAACAGTCTGTCCTCTCCCTCATTTGGCTCCTCTACGCCTCCGTTAAAGAAAAACGTAACATGCGCATATTTCTCCGTCTCGGCAGTACGAAGCTGCTTCATTCCGTTTTTCGCCAGAAACTCGCCGAAGGTATTATTGATCTCCACCTTATGAAACGCTACGATTTTATTTGGAATCGTCACATCATACTCTGTAAATGCCACAAATGTCAATGGGAAATACCCATTGGCGCGCTCAAATCCTTCAAATTTATCATCACAAAATGCTCTTGTGATCTCCCTTGCGCGGTCGGGACGGAAATTATAGAAAATAACAGAATCATTTTCTTTCACCGTGGCTGCCGGCGCACCATCTTTTACAATCACAGTAGGAAGAACGAACTCGTCGGTCTCCTCTTTATCATAAGACTGCTGTACGGCGCACAGTCCGCATTCTGCGGTCTCTCCCTTTCCAAGCACCAGCGCCTCATACGCCTTCTGGACACGATCCCAGCGGTTATCACGGTCCATCACGTAATAACGTCCCATCACAGTAGCTACCTGTCCCACTCCAATCTCTTCCATCTTGTCCATCGCAGCTTTTACAAAATCTTTTCCCGATGCCGGCGGCGTATCTCTTCCATCCAGAAAAGCATGAAGATATACATTTTCAATGCCATTTCTCTTCGCCAGCTCCAGCAGCGCATACATATGTGTATTGTGGCTGTGCACACCGCCGTCGGACAGAAGTCCGAATAGGTGAAGGTCTGAATTATGTTTTTTACAATTATCTATCGCCTGAAGGAGCGCCTTATTCTCAAAGAAAACCCCGTCTTCAATCTCTTTGGTGATTCTTGTCAGCTCCTGATACACGATACGCCCTGCGCCCATATTCAGGTGTCCAACCTCGGAATTTCCCATCTGTCCCTCCGGCAGGCCAACTGCCATACCGCTGGCATTTCCTTTGACAAAAGGACACTCCGCCATCAATCTGTCCATGACCGGAGTCTTTCCTTCGGCAACGGCATTGCCTTCAGTCTTGTCATTCAGTCCATATCCGTCCAAGATCATCAATACTGTAGGTTTCTTACTCATGTTCTAATCTCCTTTATATACATAATTACAATTCTATTTTATATTTATCCTCTTGATCAACACCGGAATCTGCTTTTTCAGCCCACTCCCAGGCTTCCCAGTTCGAGGTATCTCTGGTACGCTCCATAGGTCATCTTGACGGCACTGTCTCCAGATCCCACCACGACCATACTCTGGTTTAGTTCTTCTTCCGTGGCCGCCACCGCATTTAAACCACCGGTTCCTGCCTGATATAATGTACTTCCTGCCTTTTTCTGGCTCTTTGTCACATCCCCGCTCAGCTTATTGGGGCTGACAGTAACTGTCTTGTCCGGAACAGTCACGCCTTCTTTCATATATGCAGCAATCTTTTTCACATAGTTTTGTGTCTCTTTAAAGGGCGGGACACCGCCATACTGCTTCACTCTGCCGCTGCCTGCATTATAAGCTGCCGCCGCCAGCGTCGTATCCCCGTTAAATTTCTCCAGATGTGCTGCCAGCAGCTTCGCTGATCCCATGATATTCTGCTCCGCATCGAAAACATCCTGTATTCCAAGGCCTTTTGCTTCTGCTGGCATGATCTGCATGATCCCCTTTGCTCCGGCAGAAGAGACGCAGTTCGTGTTAAAATTTGACTCTGCCTTTGCCACTGCTGTCAAAAAATCATAGGAGACACCATATTTTTCTGAAGCGCGGCGGAAGATGTCCGCAAGGGTTGTCGTCAGCGTACCATCTGAATTTTTCGTTCCAGTGGTTCCTTTCGTCTCTGCTACATTCCCCACAGAAGTATTTCCCGTAGAAATATTTTCTGCCTTCTGGGAGGAAGTATTTTTTGAAGAAACATTTTCTTTCTCTGCCGCCGTGCCGGCTGCCCCGGAAGCGGCTATATTTTTTTCCTGTTGTTTTAAAACTTCTGAAAAGGGAGTGATGGTCGTTTTTCTGCTTCCTGCCCTGTTGGCATGCATATAATTCTGTCCATCCACCGCCGATATATCATTTACTGTAAGTGCCACATCTTCACCTCCATTGGCTGAGCATAACGTCACTGCCATGCTTCCACCGTATATTATACAAGAACTCTGACATTTTTGCAAGATTATGTAAGATCAATTTTTAATCCTCTGCTTCCAGCATATCTTGGAAAACAAATAGATACATACAGCCAGGCCAGGACCCGCTGCCGCTATCAGAACCAGCGTGATCAGCCCCTGTAAAAATTCAGGAAGCCCTGCATGCTGCTGAATGAAAGAAATTCCATAATTCATCAGGTTAAAACTCAGATGAAATATATAGACGCCAAGAACTGAGTTTGTCTTCTCATAAATATACGCCAGTAAAACTCCCAGCAGGGACGCATACACTCCCTGAACCAGATTCATATGATACATCCCAAAGGCGACGCCGGACAACATGGCTGCCGGCCAAAAGGCAAAACCCTTACGCAGTGTCCGGAATATCATGGCACGAAAAACGATCTCCTCTGCCAGAGGCGCCCATACCGCCACAATAAACAGAGTCGCCCATGCTGGCAGGACGTTGATGTCCACGCCTTCCATTAATTTTACATAATTTTCAAACGCATGGGGAAATGCAATAGAAATAACCGTCATCACGAAGCTGCAAACATACTGGGCAAAGAATGCCATTGCTGCCAGACATGCCACAGTCTTCAGAGAAAGTATCTTACGGTAATCTACTGCGGATACATCCCGCCGTTTCCGGATAAAATAATACCAGGATCCCATCCCCGCGATGAGAATAAGATTTGTCATTGCTATGAGGATCAGATTAAATCCATAGTCACGCAGCATTTGTTTCAGGATGTTGTCCGGGATCTCTTTCCCTCTCCACTGCATAAGAAAAATTTGTATCATCAGCTCAATCCCTATGATAAACTGAAGCAGTATTGGTATTACCAGATAGAGCACAGCAAAACCGGTTGATTTAAATTTTTTCATGTTCTCCCCCATACAAGTTTTTAGTGAAGCCGGAAATACTCCGGCCGCTTCTTTCATTATACCATTACAAGATAGATTTACAAGTCACGAATTGAAAAAGCTTAACCTGACGGTACCAGAATAGCAGTTGATTTTCCCTCTTTAAAATGTTAGTATTAAAGGACATAAATATATCTACAGAACGGAGGAAACATCATGAAACTCTGGGGCGGACGTTTTACAAAGGAAACGAATCAGCTGGTACACAATTTTAATGCTTCAATTTCCTTTGACCAGAAATTTTACAAACAGGATATCCTGGGAAGCATTGCCCATGTGACGATGCTGGAAAAACAACATATACTGACAACCGATGAAAAAGAGAAGATCATTGCAGGATTAAAAGGAATACTGGAAGACATCGAATCCGGCGGGCTGGAGATCACAGCCGAACACGAAGATATACACAGCTTTGTGGAGGCCAATCTCATCGACCGCATCGGGGAGCCTGGAAAGAAACTTCACACCGGACGGAGCCGGAACGACCAGGTGGCTCTGGATATGAAACTGTACACACGGGACGAGATCGTAGAACTGAATGACCTGCTCAAAGAACTGCTGTCGGTCATCCACAATATCATGAAGGAGAATACAGCTTCCTTTATGCCGGGATTCACTCATCTTCAAAAAGCACAGCCGGTGACTCTGGCCCATCATTTTGGTGCTTATTTTGAGATGTTCCGCCGCGACCGAAGCCGTCTCCGTGACATCTACGACCGGATGAATTATTGCCCCCTTGGCTCTGGCGCCCTGGCAGGCACCACCTATCCACTGGACCGGGACTACACGGCAAAAATTCTTAATTTTGACGGTCCTACGCTGAACAGCATGGACTCCGTATCTGACAGGGATTATCTGATTGAACTTCTGAGTGCACTGTCTACCATTATGATGCACCTGAGCCGTTTTTGCGAAGAAATCATCCTGTGGAATTCCAACGAGTACCAGTTTGTGGATATCGATGATTCTTATTCTACAGGCAGCAGCATTATGCCCCAGAAAAAAAATCCGGACATCGCTGAGCTTGTCCGCGGAAAAACCGGACGTGTCTACGGTGCCCTGATCTCTATCCTCACAACGATGAAAGGGATCCCTCTTGCCTATAATAAAGATATGCAGGAAGATAAAGAACTTGTCTTTGATGCCATCGATACGGTAAAGGGCTGTATCTCTTTATTTACCGGCATGATCGATACCATGAAATTTAACAAGGAAACTATGGAAGCCAGCGCAAAAAATGGTTTCACCAACGCCACAGACGCCGCGGACTATCTGGTCAACCACGGTGTTGCCTTCCGCGACGCCCACGGCATCATCGGCCAGCTGGTACTTACCTGCATTGACAAAAATATTTCCCTGGACGAACTCCCCCTGGCGGAATATAAGAAAATATCCCCCGTCTTTGATGAGGATATCTATGAAGCAATTTCCATGAAAACCTGTGTGGAGAAACGAAATACCATAGGCGCTCCCGGTGAGCAGGCGATGGCGCAGGTTCTTTCCATCAATGAAAAGTATCTGATGGAAAGCTGAGATTCTTTTCTTTCGATATAATACAGGAGGCTGCACATTGACTGATACTTTTTCCGGTCAGTGTAACAGCCTCTTTTATTTGGTACAGCCTCCTAATCTATCGCTTGCCTATATCATAATCTACAGTCCTTACAGTTCTACATCCAAATCTTCCGCCTATCTATTTAAACATATCCAGAATATCCTTGATCGCTTCCACATTTGACTGGTTCAAATCTGCGATTCTAATAATAGAATCAGCGGTCTGGGTAGTAAGATCATTTTTGACGATGATATCATCCACCCCTTGTTCGTTGTCATTCGATGCCATCTTGACGTTATTGATCTGATCCCGGATGTTCGTCGCACTCTCCGAAAATACAGAAGTTTTGTCATGGATACTATGAATGACTTCCTGGATATCATTCACCACAGCTTCATACTGATTGGCCATATCTGCAAATTCCTGGAATCTATCAGATACATCTTTTTCCATAAATGCCATAATATCTTCAAAACACGCCTGAATGCTCTCTATACTTTTGTTTGCATCGACGCATAGTGCCTGGATCTGGTTAACTGTCTCAGATGAATTCTCCGCCAGGCTGCCGATCTCCCCAGCGACGACTGCAAATCCTTTTCCTGCCTCTCCTGCCCTTGCTGCCTCAATGGAAGCATTCAGTGAGAGCAGATTGGTCTGGCTCGTGATATCCAGGATCTGTGTCGCCATCTCATTGATCTTTACAAGGGACTGAAGATTTCTCATGGCAGCCTCAATATTCTTCTTCGTCTCCTCCACCTTTTTCGTATTGTTTTCCAACGTATCCGCCGCCGTTTTACTCATATTGTTTGCCGTCTGGATCAGCGTATCACTCTTCTCGCTTCCATCCCGGGCACATTCCGTTATATCCCCAACGATACCGTGAATTTTCTCAACCTCACCTGTAACCACTCCTATGGATGAGTTTGTGTTAAGGATGCTGGCAGACAATTCCTCCGTCGTCGCCGAATTGTCTTCCACACTCCCCATTAAATCTTTCGAAGCCGTCCGCATTGTCTCAGAGCTTCCCACCAGGGACTCAGAACAATCATTTAATGTATTCAGCATTTTACGGAATGTAACCGTGAGAGAATCTACTGCCGTAGCCAGTTTGCCAACCTCACTCCTGTGCCCAATATAACCCTGAATCATATCATCCTCACTTAAATCCAGTGTCTCGATCTTCTCAATCTTCTTGATCACTTTTTTAAGAGGTTTTAAATTGACTGTTATCATCACCCATGACATAACTGTAATCAAAAGAAATGCAAGAATGCAGACAAAGCCAAGGAGCAGGCGGCTCTTGTACACCGGCTGATACAGTTCATCCTTGTCATTCCGGATCACCAGCGCCCATCCCCTCTCCGGGATCGACTTAAAGACTGAAAAATATTCCACACCATCTTCCCCATTATATGTCACCTGGCCAGTTTCCTTCCCGCCTTCGATGGTGGAAATGATATCCAAAAGGGATTTCTCCTTAATCTCTGTCAGGATCAGGTCGGGGTTATCGTCAAATATGTACTGCTGCTTCTCTACATTGATAAGTGAATAGATCGTATTCTCAATGCCATGTGTGGTAACGGAATCCAGCCGCTGTGCAAGACCGTCTGTCTGAATCGCGCCTCCGACAAATCCGAGAGGTGTATCCCCATCATAGATCGGGACATACATGGATATTATGAGCTGTCCCGATGCCGGAGACTTCAGGATACCCGTATTAAATACACCGCCCTTTGCCGCTGTCAGATTTTCGTGGAGCTGCTTAAGCGAATCGCCCTCACGCAGGACTAGTCCCACCGCAGACGTATTGGAATGGGTCAGCGTCTCGGTCTTCCAATCGCACACATACATGCCCTCCCAGCCTTTGAGCGCAGCAAAATACTCCGAATTATAAGCCTGTAACTCTTGCTGCTTTGACTTGTCATCTGGATTTCGTAAAAATTCTAGAATATCCCGTTCTTTTGAAAAAGATACCAGCTGACTCTCCGCATTCAATATATACTCATCAATCAGCTTCGTTTTTGCTTCCAGGGATGTCTGCATATTATTTTCCACATCATTGATGAGCACCGATGTAATATTGCTATTGGAAATATAAAATACAACTCCCATCGATACCGCTGAGATAATGGCAACAATTGATGCAATTACAAACCCCATTTTCCAGTTTTTTAACATACTTACTCCTATCCAAAGCAGCTTCCTTCTGCTTTTGTGCGCTAGAGATTTATGTACCTTCTGTTCCAATATCATCCTATCACAATTTCCACAGTTTTACAACCACTTCCAGAGTAACACTGTCTGAAAGGACCGCAAAAATTCTTTTCTTAAGTTACATATAAGAGAGGCTGCACACTAACCTTTCTTGAATAGAAACATTACGTTTATTCTATTTTCATTTGCTTTTTTGGTAACTATATGTTATAAACAATATAATCAAGTGATTAGAAATGGGGAATTCGTATGAGATATATTTTCAGAGAAACGGAACACCCGACAGCGATCGATTATTATTGTGAGGCGACACAGACTACTCAGGATCATTTTCCAAGGATTCCTGCCCACACCCACAACTATTATGAAGTTTATATCTTTCTTAATGGTTATGTTAAGATTGCCATTGAAGACCAGATTTATAATGTAAAATATGGTGATATCATGCTGATCCCACCCTATAGGATCCACCAGCTTCTTCCTGCCTCTGACAATACAAAATTTGAATACCGACGTATTTATATGTATATTACAGAGCCGTGTTTGTCCTCTTTCGACTTCAACGGACAGTCTCTTCTCCCTCTCATCCAACAGGCGGCACAAGACAAACGCTATTTATTTCATATACCAAAAGAAGATTTTGAACAGATCTATCAGGCGATGTATCTCTTGTTCCGGAGTAAGAAAACAGATTATTATGGCAAAGAAATGCTGAACCGGTCACGGATCATTGAAATCATCACACTGTTAAATAAAAATATACAGCTGGATACGGAATCCCATGATATGACTCATATCACACCTGCGATTGATGATGTCTTTACTTATATCAATCATCACTATCAAGAACCTCTTTCACTGGATTTTCTGGCAAACCGCTTTTTCCTGAATAAGTACACGCTGTCAAAACTGTTCAAAGAACAGCTGCAGCTGACGGTTCATGAATATATAACGTTAAAACGGATCAGTACAGCGAAACTTCTGATCAAAGAAGGAACCCCTCCCTCAAAGGTCCACCTGGAAGTGGGTTATTCAAACTATTCCACCTTTTTCCGGGCTTTTAAAAAATTAGAGAACAGTTCCCCGGAACAGTTTCTTGCCCAGATAAAGAATGAGCTGCCCCAATAATAAAGGGACAGCTCATAAAATTTGCAATCTAAACGAAATCTGTATGTCTTTAATTTTTTCGGAAAAGTGTTCCTACTGCATAAAATTTGTAACATAATGTATATTCCTGCATACGATTATCGATTTTGCACGCACTAAACAACTCCGTGAACCGGACGTAGTCAACCTATTTG
>CAMXSH010000036.1 GCA_947246475.1 uncultured Roseburia sp. | reverse complement strand
AACCTGTCTCTCGATCCGCATATGGGAAGTTTCTTCCAAAGGCAGAAGCCGATAAGCATACTCCAGCGTATCTTCGCCATAATCCATATCTTTCGTCCTTGTGCCCCGGAAATAACGCACCCGCTTCCCAATGGGATCACTGGTCACGATTCCCAGCCTGTCTGTCGTCAAAAACAGATACCCGCTGATATATTCACAGTTATCCGACAAATCCATGGGACACACATCCAAAATATCATCTGAACCAATTCCCTCTGGCTTCAGCATCTGAAGCACTCGGGATGGTAATCGGTTTTCTTTCATAATTTCCTCATTTCTGCGCTGCTTTTTGCTGCATAAAAAACCTAAAGTTCTTACGATGTTTGTGGCAGGCAGCGCCCAGACACAAACTCTATATTCTGCTTATATCATAAACCTCCTGTTCACAGAAAGGAATGTATTTTCTTGCATAATAATTGCAGTATCCTGTCTTAGGCCGGCACCGGTCCGATGGATCAGAACTCACACATATTTACTCGCCTGCGCCTGCCACATCTGAGCATATTTTCCATCTCTGGCAATGAGGGAATCATGGGTTCCTGACTCGATGATCCTGCCTTTTTCCAGCATTAGAATCCGGTCCGCATGCCTCGTTGTAGAAAGACGGTGGGAGATAAATATGACGCTTTTGTTCTCCGATGCCTTTGCCATAGAAATGTTCAGCTGATATTCTGCAATTGGATCCAGCGCACTGGAAGGTTCATCCAGGATGATCTGGTCACAGTCCTTATAGAATACCCTCGCCACCGCCAGTTTCTGGCTCTCCCCGCCAGAAAGGTTCGTGCCCTCCTCATCAAATTCTCTGGTCAGTCCTGTATCCACACCATTCTTCATGGACCGGAGCCGCGGATAAAATCCACTCTGCCGAAGGGCAGGCACTACATCTGCCTGGCCAGGCACCTCATCCATCACCACGTTCTCAGCGACGGTGGCAGCATAAATCTGATAATCCTGAAATACCGTCCCTATCCTGCTGCGGTACTGTGCCAGATCATAGTTCCGTATATCCACACCATTCAGAAGGATTCTTCCCTCTGTGGGATCGTACAGACGCATCAACAGCTTGATCAGCGTAGTCTTTCCTGCACCATTGTATCCCACAAGGGCAATCTTCTCCCTAGGCGCGATAGAAAAGGATACCTGATGGATAATATCCCCATCCTTCTCATTATAAGCAAAGGACACGTTTTCAAAGCGGATCTCTCCGATCTCTTCTGGCATCGGCAGATCCTTCTCGCTCACTACTTTAGTCTCATAGGCTAGAAAATTTCGGATCTTTTCTACATAAAGGGCCGTTTCCACCGCCGTGGGAGGAAGATCTGACAAAATCCTGAGTCCATTTCTCAAACTTCCTGCGGAATTGTACAGTACTACCAAACTGCTAAAGGAAAGTGCCTTTCTGACCGCTGCCTGGAATACCAGATATCCCAGATAAATACCGTCGAAAATAAAATCACTGAACACATACCCCGTCAAGAAGTTCAACAGCCACAGCTTCTTGCTCTCTTCTTTCTGACACTGGTAGATCTTCTTATTTGTCTCTTCAAAATCCCTGTGCATCCTTCCCGAAACTTTCCGGTTGAGACGGAGTTCTTTGGCATAAGCGCTGAGATAAAAAACACGGTGTACATACTGCCTCTTTTTATTCAGCGGATTGATCTTAAGATTCAGCCGGAACCGGATCTTATTGGCGATGCTGTGGATCAGAAAACTTCCCACAAAAGACACCAGCACAAACAGGACCGAGACAGAATCTTTCAGAAGAAAATATGTACCATAACTAAAAAATATTACAAGTCCGGAAACCAGCATACCGATAAGATTCACTGTACGGTCAATGGAATTTTTTGATTCCGACACCGCCAGCACAAATTCATTATAATATTCCGGATCGTCATAACAGGCAATATCCAGGCTCCCCGCCTTTTCATATAACAGGAATTTCAGCTTCTTTTCAATCTTTGGCATACAGATCTCTGCCACCACGGAGTTGAAAACTGCAGAATACAAACCAGAAAATGCCAGGAGGCCGAACAGGAACAGCATAAAATACAGTACCTCCCGAAATGGTTTCCCAAACTCCGCCGCCTCCAGTACAAATCCAATACCCAGTGTATGCTCCACAAAGATCAGACCACTGTGCCGGATCTTTTCAAATATCAACATAGTACCATAAAGAGGCGATGCCTGAAAGATCAATCTGGTCATAAACCATGTATTGGCAAAAGTCTTTCTTAACGAAAGCTTCATTTTTTTATCCGATCGCATCCCATTCCTCTGGCTGATAATTCTTCGCCTGCATCTGGTACATCCGGGCATATTTCCCATTCTGCCCCATCAACTCCTCATGGGTCCCCTGCTCGATCAGGCATCCCTCTTCCAGCATATATACCATATCCGCATCCTTTACCGAAGACAGCCGGTGAGAGATAAAAAACATGATATGATCCCGGCTCTCTTCCAGGATTGCCTGAAACAGATCGTATTCGGCGATGGGATCCAGGGCGCTGGATGGCTCATCAAACACCTTGACTGGTGCTGGGTTGGCAAAAGCCCTTGCCACGACGATCTTCTGGTACTCACCGCCGGAGAGTACCGCCCCCTCCTCCTCAAATTCTTTGGTCAGCATCGTGTGGATTCCCTGGGGAAGGCTCATCACCTTCTCATAAACCCCTGCCCGCTTCAATGCCTCCACAGTCACAGTTTCCGGATCCTCCACCTGACGTTCCATCAGGACATTATCCATGACACTGTAGGCAAAAATCTTATAATCCTGGAATGCCGCCGCAAATAAATTCCGATATGCCTCCAGATCATACTCTCTGATATCCCTGCCATTCACGAGGATCTCTCCCACATCCGGGTCATAAAGCCGGAACAGCAGTTTGAGGATAGTGGTTTTGCCAGCCCCATTATGTCCTACCAGCGCCACAGATTCATTTTTTCCAATCTTAAATGAAAGATCATGGATCACTTCTTTTCCTCCCCGGTAGGAAAAGGATACGTGGCGGAATTCGATACTTTTAATCTCCCGGTCCGACAGATCTCCCTTGGCATCCTCTGGAATCTTCTCTTCGTAGGACATAAAGGTACGTATATTGTATACAAACATCCCATTCTGGCTGCAGGACACCATGGAGTTGCCAATGCGCACAAGGATCCAGGACGCGGTCACCATCATACTGGACAGGATCGATAGATCCGCCAGGCTCAGCCGGTGTACCACCATAGTCTGATAGGCTCCATATAGCAAAAGCCCCTCAAAAATAATGATATAAGACAAATAAAACTGCAGAAACGCGCTGGGTATCAGTCTGCTTATGTAAGATTTCACCACCTGGATCCGATGTGCTACCGCTTCCTCATAGGTGCGCTTCAATACCTGAAATATATTGGAAAGCCTCATTTCCTTTGCATATTCCCCCAGATACATCACCCGGTTTACATACTCTGTCTTCCGGTTATCCGGCGTCACCTCCTGGTAGATCGCAAAATTCAGCTTATTCACTATCGTTCCAAATACAAAGGATCCAACGATGGGTGACAGCACAAACAGCAGCATTCTCGGATCCATCCGGTACATTAGTACATAAGTAGAGATCCCTGCAACAGCAGCACAGATGATGTTAGTCATCTCCCCGACGATTTTCGTCATCTTCTCACATGCCTGGTCCACCGCCATAGTATAGCGGTTGTAAAACTCTGTATCCTCAAAACACTCCAGCTCTACATTTTCCGCCTTATGGTAAAATACCGAATACATCCTCTGATACAATTCCACTTCCTTAAGAGGCCTCACCACATGGTTCACATATTTGTCATAAAGTATAAGCACTGACATAAGCACTGACACCATACCGATATAAAAATATACCTTGGAAACACCTCCGTCTCCTGTCACTGCCTGAATAATATAACGGATAAAATAGGCGCTGTAAAACACCCAGATAAAATAGCCGATGGCATTGCTGAAAAATGCATGGATCACATAACTTTTACTCATGGACCACACAAACCCCAGAGCATAAAAATTATTTTTTAATGTTTCCCAAAACCCAAGTCTTTTGTCTTTCTCTGACTTCTTGCTCATTGTTCTCTCCTCTCTCTGCAAATGATGTCTGTACAACAAACATATTATTTGACTTTATCTTGCATAAATAGAAAAACGGGATTTCTGATATTCCTCAGAAATCCCGTCATTACGTCCAAGCTCTTCTATTTATTTACAAAGCAAAGAAAAATTCTCTCCCCGCTAAGCCCTGGTAACAGGAGGCTGGACGATAAGATTTCTGATAAAAGTTGTGCCATTTGTCAAATGAGCATGATTTGTTGTTTTTATTGTTCTGATCATATCGTCCACCTCCTTTCTAATTTTTATTTTGTTATCGTGGTTATTATCCTATCATAGTTACAAATTTATTGCAAGTATTTTTTCATATTATTAAAAAGTATCTTTATTCCATCTCACCCATATTCTCTTTTCCCCCTCGTAATATCCCAGATGATCACCACATATTTCATAGGAAGTTCCCCTGTCATCTTCACATTCCGCCAGACATTCCCTCTCTCCCGTAAGAAGGCTCTCCCGCATGATCTGAGTCTTGTCCTGGTATACCACACAGTCTGCGGAATTCAGGATCATCCAGACATCCCCACAGTCCTTCCAGTCCTCTATGGTCTCTTTTTCACAGTCAATTTTGTAAGAGATGCCTGTCTTATGAACGATATTAGGCACTCCCATAAAGGATGATGCATACACGTTTATAGTCCCGAATATCCTTTTTCCCTGCTGATACTAATTGACTGACATATGATACCGGTTCAGCAGCCCTTCTTCCTCCAGTCTGTCTTTTACCATCCTGGCCCACCGGGTGGTGTACTCATCCTCATAGGAATATATGTAATAATGATCGCACCCAGAGTGCTGCGGAATCCTTGGATTTGTCGAAAAGCCCCTGTAGCCATGATCATAGAGAACGGTATTTCCCAGGCGGAATATTCCCTGGGCATCCGCTTCACAGGCTTTCGGTTCTCCTGTTTCAAAATCCTCTTCTGCCAGATAGTGATCCACATAGGATCCCTCCGTCGTCCCTGTGTCGATCCCGCTCCCGATATACAGCACTCCTTCCCGGCACACAAGAGACTCCGTTTCAGTTTTCATTTTTTTTCTTGATATGATCCGGGATTTATAGTCCAGCTTAATAATCTCACTCTCCCACTCCCCATTCCTGCCACATACATAAAAATATTCATCTCCCAGGGCGATCTGCTCTGGCCAGAGTCCCATATCCTTCTTGGTGAGAGTGAATAGTTTCTTTCCCCTGTCGCGCATAACAACCTTTTCAGACAATGTAATATATGCCTCATAATTGCCATGATCTGCGATCACCTGACCGTCATATACATACACGGATGCACCTTCATAAGGAAAAGAACCAAAAAGGGCATACAGATACGCTCCACCAAAGCAGAGAAAACCAAAGATCCCTGCCAGCAGGATTCCATATAACAGTTTCTTTCTTTTGATCTGGTAGTACCGGAGCTGTATAACAGCGATCATAAGGACTTCAAAAACAAGCCAGGGCAGCACAACATAAACCGATACGACAGGATCTTCTCTCGCCGGATAATTGCTGTATATATAGTCATAGCTCTGAATCATCATCCAAACTCCGAATGCCGCCGCCAAAAAGGAGATCCCATCCAGCAGCAGCATACGTCTGCCCCCATGGGTAAATAAATAATTCATACACACCTGCACCAGCTGAAGAAAAATGGGGACCAGAATCACATAATCATTAAGATCCACAAATATGACATCCAGCACAAAGCAGACCGGCAGTATGGCAAGATTTATAAACACAAGAAATCCAAAAGGATATTTTTTATCCATTTCTTTCCCATCGCGGGAGACATCCGTATCCTGCATCCTATCCTCCTGAAAAGCAAAGCATCGGATCCCCTTATCATCGCCGCTGCGCTGAAAGAAAATCCAATGCTTTTACATTTAGAAAGTAAATTTATCCTCAAAATAAGATTTCAGATCTGCGATCTTAATTCTTTCCTGCTCCATCGTATCACGGTCGCGCACCGTCACCATTCCGTCCTCTTCCGAATCAAAATCATAGGTAATGCAGAAGGGGGTTCCGATCTCATCCTGACGGCGGTAGCGTTTGCCGATATTTCCACGGTCATCATATTCACAGTTGTAGTATTTACTCAGCTCTTCAAATACCTTTTCTGCCCCCTCGCCCAGCTTTTTAGACAGCGGCAGCACACCGATCTTCACCGGCGCCAGAGCCGGATGGAAATGCATAACTGTACGCATATCACCGCCCTCCAGTTCTTCCTCATCATAAGCACTGCAGAGAAAAGCAAGAGTAACACGGTCTGCGCCCAGGGAGGGCTCAATGACATAGGGTATGTATTTATCCTTGCGCTCGTCATCAAAATAGCTCATATCCTCGCCGGAGGTGTTCTGGTGCTGGGTCAGGTCATAATCGGTACGGTCTGCGATGCCCCAGAGCTCACCCCATCCAAAGGGGAATAAAAACTCGATATCACTGGTAGCTTTGCTGTAGAAGGAAAGCTCCTCTTTGTCATGGTCGCGAACCCGCATTTCCTCCTCTTTGATGCCCAGATCCTGCAGCCATTTGATACAGAATTCTTTCCAGTAGGAGAACCACTCCAGGTCGGTATCTGGTACACAAAAGAACTCCAGCTCCATCTGCTCAAACTCACGGGTACGGAAGGTAAAGTTCCCCGGTGTGATCTCATTCCGGAAAGATTTTCCGATCTGGCCGATGCCGAAAGGCACTTTTTTTCTGGAAGTTCTCTGTACGTTTTTGAAATTCACAAAGATTCCCTGCGCCGTCTCCGGGCGGAGATATACCGTATTTTTTGCATCCTCTGTCACACCCTGGAAGGTCTTAAACATCAGGTTAAACTGCCGTATCTCCGTAAAATTGTGTTTTCCACAGGTGGGACACGGCACCGCTTTATCCTGGATAAACTGTTCCATTTTTGCATTGTCCCAGCCATCCACAGAGCCATCCAGCTCAATGCCATTTTCCTCTGCAAAATTTTCAATCAGCTGATCTGCGCGAAATCTCTCATGGCACTCTTTACAGTCCATCAGCGGATCTGAAAAACCGCCCAGATGACCAGAAGCCACCCATGTCTGCGGATTCATTAGGATTGCACAGTCCACACCGACATTATATTTATTCTCCTGGATAAACTTCTGCCACCATGCCTTTTTTACGTTGTTTTTCAGCTCCACTCCAAGATTTCCATAATCCCATGTATTCGCCAGTCCGCCATAGATCTCCGAACCCGGATAGATGAAACCACGTCCTTTGGCAAGTGCCACAATTTTGTCCATTGTCTTTTCCATAATCGTCGTCCTTTCCTACTTATTATCGTATATGTATGCTATTTTACTATTGTTTGATTTAGATTTCAACATTTTTTAAAAAAATTAATGGCGCCGCTCTTTGTTTTTTTCCTCAAAAAACAAATCACTGTATAAACAAAGCAGAATATCCCGGTCCCCAGACCTGCCAGCAGCAAAACCATGCCGGTCCACATGTGCCGTTCGTACTGTGCTATCATTTTCGGTGTGGGATCCTGATAGGGGATACCTGCTTTCACGATCGTAAAATAAAGTCCTGCCATAACCAGGATCCCTCCCAATACAGCCATTACCTTAACTATTTTTTTCTTCATATGAATCCCCTTCCTACTTCTTAGCACATGATTTCTGACAGCCTGACGGTGCCTGTCTCAATCCCTTATCCCCAAAATGCGCTCTGCACGAGCCACCCTCTCCGGCGACGGAGGGTCGATCCCCTCCAAAGGATAAGGAATCCCTAAATTTTCCCACTTAAAAACCCCAAGGGTATGATAGGGAAGAACTTCCACTCTCTCCACGGTCTTTAACTCCCGGATGAATGCCGCCAGTGCCTGAAGATACTCGTCCCTGTCATTCCGCTCCGGCACCAGTACATGACGGATCCACATGGGCTGTCCCAGATCCGACATCAGCCTCGCCATCTCTTTTATATTTTCACCAGACTGCCCCGTCAGAATCCGGTGCCCTTCCTCATCGATATGCTTGATGTCCAGCATGACAAGATCCGTGATCTCCATCAGTTCTTTCCATTTTGAAAAAAACGGTTCCTCTCTCGTAAATGGATTCCCGCTGGTATCCAGTGTGGTATGAATGTCCTTTTTCTTAGCTTCGGAAAACAGCTCCAGTAAAAAATCGATCTGCAGCAGAGGCTCTCCCCCACTGACGGTAATACCGCCCTCACTTCCCCAGTAAGAGCGGTACCTCAAAGCCGTCTGAATCAATTCAGAAGCCGTATATTCCCTGCCGGCACGGAGATCCCAGGTGTCCGGATTGTGGCAGAACTGGCAGCGCATGTGGCAGCCGCTCAGAAATATGACATACCGGACGCCTGGTCCGTCGGCAGAACCAAAGCTTTCCAGAGAATGGACCATTCCGATTCTCTCACTCAATTTCTTACATCCTTTCATGGCAGGTTCTGGAAATCACATCCAGCTGCTGCTCTCTGGTCAGATCAATGAATTTTACGGCATAACCAGATACTCGGATCGTAAAATTCGCATACTCTTCCTTCTCCGGATGTTCCATGGCATCCATCAGCTTCTCCTTGCCAAAAACATTGACATTCAAATGGTGGGCTCCCTGGTCAAAATATCCGTCCAGCACCTGAACGAGGTTTTTCACCCGCTCCTCCTCAGTATTCCCCAAAGCTCCCGGATTGATGGTCTGGGTGTTGGAGATGCCGTCCAGCGCCTCCTCATAAGGAAGCTTCGCCACAGAGTTCAGCGATGCCAGCAGGCCATTCTGCTCTGCACCATAGGATGGGTTGGCGCCCGGTGCCAGCGGTTCTCCCGCCTTTCTTCCGTCCGGAAGGGAACCGGTGGCCTTGCCATATACCACATTGGAAGTAATGGTGAGGATCGAAGTCGTGGGCTCCGAATCCCGGTAAGTATGACAGTTGCGGATCTTACCCATAAAGGTACGCAGTAGCCAGACTGCCACCTCGTCTGCCCTGGGATCGTCATTTCCGTATTTCGGAAAATCTCCCTCCGTCTCATAATCTACAGCCAGACCCTCCTCGTCCCGGATCACCTTCACCTTTGCATACTTAATGGCACACAGGGAATCTACCACATGGGAGAAACCGGCGATGCCAGTGGCAAAGGTACGACGTACATCCGTATCGATCAGCGCCATCTGGGACGCCTCATAATAATATTTATCGTGCATGTAATGGATCATATTCAGAGTTTCCACATAGGTCTGTGCCAGCCATGTCATCATCTCCTCATATTTTTCCATCACTTCCTCATAATCCAGGTATTCCGAGGTGATGGGACGGTATTTTGGCCCTACCTGCGTCTTATTTTTCTCGTCAATGCCGCCGTTGATGGCATACAGAAGACATTTGGCAAGGTTGGCTCTCGCCCCAAAAAACTGAATCTCTTTTCCTGTCTCCGTCGCTGATACACAGCAGCACACCGCATAATCATCGCCCCATACTGGACGCATCACATCATCGTTTTCATACTGTACCGAGCTTGTCTTAATGGAGATATAAGACGCGTACTTCTTAAAAGTCTCCGGCAGATGGGAGGAATAGAGCACCGTCAGATTGGGCTCCGGGGACGGTCCCATATTTTCCAGGGTGTGGAGGAAACGGAAACAGGTCTTTGTCACCTGGGAGCGCCCATCCATGCCGATGCCGCCTACATCCAGGGTAGCCCATACCGGATCACCGGAGAAAAGCTGGTTATAGGATTCAATACGGGCAAATTTGACCATACGGAACTTCATGGTCATATGATCCACCAGCTCCTGCGCTTCCTTCTCTGTCAAAGTACCATTTGCCAGATCTCTCTCAATATATATGTCTAGGAAAGTAGAGACTCGTCCCACACTCATAGCCGCGCCATTCTGTGTCTTGATGGCGGCCAGGTAGGCAAAATACAGCCACTGAAAGGCTTCTTTGGCATTTTTCGCCGGCTCCGAGATATCACAGCCATAGATCTCTGCCATCGCTTTCATTCCCTTCAGGGATTTGATCTGTTCGGCAAGTTCCTCTCGGATGCGGTAATCCTTGCTCCTCATGCTGCGACGCTCGCTGCCGGCAAAATCTTTTTCTTTTTCTTCGATCAGAGCATCGATGCCATACAGTGCCACCCGCCTGTAATCCCCTACGATCCGTCCTCTTCCATAGGTGTCCGGAAGCCCGGTGAGGATTTTGCTATGCCGCATCCGCTTCATCTCCGGAGTATAAACCTCAAATACCGCATCGCTGTGTGTCTTATGATAAGCAGTAAAGATCTCGTGGAGCTTTTCATTGGGCTGATAGCCATACATCGTACAGGACTGCTCTGCCATACGGATCCCGCCATAAGGCATAAAAGCCCGTTTGAGCGGCTTATCTGTCTGAAGGCCCACGATCTTCTCCATGTCTTTCAGCTCCTCGCTGATATATCCGGGACCATGGGAAGTCAGTGAGGATACCACTTCTGTATCCATATCCAGTACACCACCCTTTTGGCGCTCCTCCTTCTGAAGTTCCTGCAGCCTGCCCCATAACTTATCTGTGGCATCCGTCGGTCCCTCCAAAAACGATTCATCGCCATCATAGGGTTTGTAGTTATTCTGGATGAAGTCACGCACATCAATGCCTTCCTTCCAAAGTCTTCCTGAAAATCCTTCCCACTGCTTAAAGTCTCTCATTTTTTCCTCCATTCGTTAACCTATCATAAATTTTATCTCGGCCTCACATGCTGTCTTTCCATCCACTGTAGCCACAGCCCTGCCGACTCCCATCGGCCCTTTGCATTTAATGATCTCTGTCTCCAGCCGCAGCCTGTCTCCTGGTACGACCTGCCTTCTGAATTTGGCTTTGTCAATTCCGCCGAAAAATGCCAGCTTTCCTTTGTTCTCCTCCAGGCTCAGGACAGCTACTGCCCCCACCTGCGCCAGCGCTTCAACGATCAGGACTCCCGGCATCACCGGTTTTTGTGGAAAATGTCCCTGAAAAAACGGTTCATTCACAGTCACGTTTTTGTAACCTACTGCTTTTACACCTGGCTCCATCTCCTCAATACAATCCACCAGCAAAAAGGGATAACGGTGTGGAATAATTTCTTTGATACCATTTACATCTAATAACATGTCTGCCTCCTTCAATATATATCATAATTTTTTATCAAATACAAGTAATATATAACTGTCACAAAATGGCAAAAGGCACATAAACGTGCCTTTCCCCTTTTCTTTCGCCCAATAGCGCGCCACCGGACAAAAAATTTAATTTATTTATCTCTATCATTCCTCATAAGCTTTGAAGATAAGCGTCGCATTGTGACCGCCAAAACCGAGGGAATTGGACATCGCAATCTTTACCTCTGTCTCGATCCCTTCTCCCTTCACACAGTCCAGGTCACACTCTGGATCCTGATTGACCAGCCCCGCATTCACATGCACATAATTTTCCATGATTGATTTCACGCAGGCGATAGTCTCTACACCGCCTGCTGCGCCCAAAAGATGGCCTACCATGGATTTGGTGGAGCTGACTTTGCACTGATAAGCTGCTTCACCCATAGCCAGCTTAATGGCTCTCGTCTCAAAGAGATCGTTCATATGGGTGCTGGTTCCATGAGCATTGATATAGTCTACTTCTTCTGGTTTGATCCCAGCATCTTTAATGGCAAATTCCATCGCCTTTGCCGCACCGCTTCCGTCTTCCGCCGGGGAAGTAATATGATAGGCGTCATTGGTGGCGCCATATCCAGTCACCTCAGCATAAATCTTGGCACCACGCTTTTTCGCATGCTCCAGTTCCTCCAGAACGACGATGCCGGCGCCTTCTCCCATCACAAAGCCGCTGCGGTCCACATCAAAAGGAATCGAAGCCTTTGCCGGATCTGTCGAAAGAGACAGCGCTGTCATACTGGTAAATCCAGCTACCCCAAGTTCAGTGATCGCCGCCTCAGAACCTCCAGCAACCATCACATCTGCCTCACCATACTGGATCGAACGGAATCCTTCACCAATACAATGAGTGCCTGTGGCGCAGGCTGTCACGATATTGATATTCTTTCCTTTTAAACCAAACTGTATCGCAACATTTCCTGCAGCAATATTGGAGATCAGCATCGGAATCATCAGCGGAGATACCCTGCTTGGCCCCTTATCTAACAGCTTCTTATACTCTCTCTGGGTACACTGAAGGCTTCCGATACCACAGCCCACACTGGTTCCAACCAGAAAAGGATCTTCTTTTTCCATATCCAGTCCGCTGTCTTCCAGCGCCTGTTTTGCCGCTGCCACCGCAAACTGGGCAAAGCGCTCCATACGTCTCGCTGATTTGGGATCCATATACTCCTTAGGGTCAAAGTCCTTTACCTCAGCTGCCAGCTTTGCCTTATAATCCGTCGTATCGATCTGAGTCATCGGACCGATGCCTACCACGCCTTTCTTTACATTCCCCCAGAATTCATCGACCGTATTTCCAATCGGTGTGATCGCTCCCATTCCAGTTATGACTACTCGTCTGCTCATTAAATTTAATCCTCCTAAATCATTATGCTTCCATTTTTTACATCGCGATGCCGCCATCTACACAAAGTACCTGGCCGGTTATGTATTTTGCCTTATCCGAAGCAAGAAATACCACTGCCTCTGCAATATCCTCTACCTGTCCGAATTTTCCAAGAGGAATGGTGGCCACAGCCGTCTCCTTGACGGAATCAGACAGCACCTCTGTCATCTCCGTCTCCACAAATCCCGGTGCAACTGCATTTACCGTAATATTTCTGGAAGCCAGCTCCTTCGCTGTCGCCTTGGTCAGACCGATCACCCCGGCTTTCGACGCCGAATAATTTGCCTGTCCCATATTTCCTGTCACGCCGGAGACAGAAGCGATATTTATGATCCGCCCGCTTCTCTGCTTCATCATCGGACGTGTCACGAATTTAACACCATGGAATGTTCCTGCCAGATTGGTCTGGATCACACTCTGGAACTCCTGTTCTGACATTTTCATAATCAGATTATCTTTTGTAATTCCTGCATTGTTTACAAGAATATCAATTCTGCCATACTCTTTGACGATGCCGGCATAGAACTCCTTTGCCGCCTCAAAATCACTGACATTACACTGGATCGACACCGCTTTTCCCCCGGCTGCCGTGATGGTATCCACCACTTCTGCGGCACGGTCAGCCGAACCGTTGTAATTAACAACAACCATAGCACCTTCTCTGGCCAGAGCCAGGGCAATGCCTCTGCCGATACCTCTCCCCGCCCCGGTCACTACTGCAATCTTATCTTCTAATAACATACTTCTCCTCCATTTGCCATCCATTTATGCCAAAGCCTCAAGCAGTGCATCCATCTCTGCAATCGTTCCCACACTATATGTAGTCAGCTCCTTACTGATGGCCTTACCGATCTTTTTATTAAAGCCTGCAAGGGTACGTCCTGGTCCGATCTCAATAAATGTATCCACACCATCTGCTGACATGGTCTCTACCGACTGCTGCCAGCGCACAGATGAGGACACCTGTTTTACCAGTAAAGGCTGGATATCCGCCTGCTCTGTCACATAACCCGCTGTCACATTTGCCACGTAAGGGATCTTCGGTGCACCGATCTCGATCTCATTCAAAACAGCCTCCAGCTTTGTACCTGCCCCTTTCAGAAGATCTGAGTGGAAAGGTCCGCTGACATTCAGCATTACGGTTCTCTTTGCACCAGCTTCCTTGCATTTCGCAGCACCAGCTTCCACCGCTTCTTTTTTCCCGGAAATAACGATCTGACCCGGGCAATTATAATTTGCCACCTGAACCTGGTCAATGCCTTCAATCGCTTTTTCGATCTGCGGCGCATCCAATCCCATAACCGCAGCCATGCCGCCTACACCAGCAGGAACTTCTTCCTGCATATAGATACCGCGTTTGCGGACAGCTTTTGCCGCATCGATATAATTCATGGAATCCGCTGCCACAAGGGCGCAGTATTCACCGAGGCTGAGTCCCGCCGCCACATCTGGCTTCAGGCCTTTGTCCCTCAAAACTTCCATGATCGCCACGCTGGTAGTCAGCAGTGCCACCTGAGTGAACTCTGTTATATTTATATCATCATTTTCCTCAAAGCAGAGGGCTTTCAGATCCAACCCAACTGCCTCCCCTGCCTGATCAAATATTTCTTTTGCAATCGGAGAATACTCATAAAATTCCTTTCCCATTCCTACCTTTTGTGCACCCTGTCCGGGAAATACGAATGCAATCTTACCCATAACTCTCTTTCCTCCATAAACCATTATTATTTCTTAATTTCTCACTCTGTGGCGCTAACTAAGGAACTGTTAAGAAATAACTTTTAAATAGTACGTAGGATTCTTCTTCGAGAGTGCCACTCAAAAATCAGGCGCATAGCGGGCTATGTAACTGATTTTTGAGTGGTGCTGTCAGAGGAAAAGACAAGCAATATTAGAAGTTATTTTTGAACAGTTCCTGGCATCAACACCATGCAGCACTCCTTTTGCCGATGGTGTTACAAAATCCCCATATTTTGAAATGGTGGCTGCCGATAAGAATTTATCAACAACCACACCATTTCTCACATTTTGTAAATCACATTAAGATGCAAGCAGTCCGCCACACCCGCCCCAGCTCTTTCAAACGGGTATATCGAACGAAAGATGTAGCGATTATTCTACACCCTTCTCTTTTAAGAAATTAATTACATCACCTACAGTATTGATGCTTTCCAGATCATCTGTAGGGATCTCAACATCATACTCTTCCTCAAGAGCCATGATCAATTCATAAAGATCCAGAGAATCTGCTCCCAAATCATCTTTGAAAGAAGAAGCCTCTGTGATGCTGTCTGCATCCACGCTCAACTGGTCTGCGATAAGTTCCTGCATTTTTTCTAACATGATTATTTCTCCTTTTTCCTAGACTGCCAGATCCGTGAACCAACTTCATCGGCATTATGTAGGTCCCGGCAGACTAAATATTATTTTCAAATTTCCTCAACTATTTGAGTTATTCAGTATTTTACAGTATCTTATGTTGTTTGTCAACCCCGCTACAGCCGGATTTTTCCAAGAAAAAAAGACTTTTATCTTCCTTGTTCCAGCCCCCTTAAAATAAAAAAAGACCGTTGTAACGATCCTTTTCAAGAAGCTTCGAAAGGGACTTGAACCCTCGACCCCTTCATTACGAGTGAAGTGCTCTACCGACTGAGCTATCGAAGCAAAGTAACTTAACCTAGAATATTATAACTGACTTTTCCTGTTTTGTAAAGTACTATTTTTTAAATATTATAGTTTTTTTATAAACTTTTTTTATTATTTACATTTTATTCGGGCTGAAACTGTTGTATAATAGAATAAGCTTAAGGGCACAGACTAAATCAGGCATACATTATATTACGTCATTGAGCTAAGGTATTCTTTAAGTTTTTTAGGGGGAATCTTTGGAGGACAACTGAAATATGGGAAATACATTTAAAAATAGTGTGGGATATTTCACACAAAGACACTCGGTTAAAGAATGTATCATATTGATTCTTCAGATTAGTATCACCATAACCATTCTTGCTCTGGCAGTACTTGGACTAGAAAATATTCTTCCGATCAATATTACTAACACCATTGACCTGGTATTGCTTGCTCTTCTGTGTATCATCTGCGGAATCCGCTTTGTTCCAAACCGCATGGTATATGCTGTGATTTACTTCGTAGTGGCAGCGGTGATCACTTGTGTTTTTATTGCCAGTTTTTTTCTGTGATAAAACTGTTGATCTGTCATCAATTGCAAATACATAATTTTAAAATCCCCAGAAACTGTCTCAGACAGTTCCGGGGGATTTTTTTATTTAGGCAAAAATCAAGAAATCTCCTGCGCTCCTGGTTTATCACCTAACATTCTCATTCCAGGCCTATTCGTCTTTTGCCAGCAGTTCCATGATCTCATTACTTCTCTGGATAAATGCAGTCATATCTTCTGCTGCCAGCGGTTTGTGGCTGATCATAGCCAGATCATATAACTGTCGGCAGAAAAGTTCTGCGTGCTCTCCCTCTTTATGTTCTGCCAGATACTGCACAAGGGGATGATTGGCATTCAACACCAGTTTCTCGCCGCCAAAATCGCCCATACCGCCCATGCCATTCACAGCGTACATTTTCATCATATCCTGCATACGTCTTGTCTCCTCGGAAACAGTGATCATAGAGGACAGTTTCTCATTTTTCAGTTTCTCTACTTTTACTTCCAGATTTTCTTTTCCCAACACTTTTCGGAAGAGTTCTGTCAGAACATCGGTCTGCTCTTTCAGTTCTTCTTCGCTGGCTTCTTCTCTGAAATCATCTGTAACCTCAGCATCGATACGCTGGAATTTCACATTGTCTCCTCCGGTTTCAAGGGAGGAGATAAATGGCTGGTCAATATTGTGGGTAAGGACAAAAGCATTCAAGTTCTGCTCCCGGAACAGATTGATATACTGGCTCTGCTGCTGAAGATCCGTCACATAGTAGATCGTCGTCTTTGGCGGCTCTTTCGGCTCCCCATTCTCTGTTTCCTCACCTGGCTCAACCACTTCTGCTTCTGGTGCGTCCACTGTCTCCAGATATTCTTTCATCGTCATAAATTTATCATCCAGATCTTTGAAAAGAATAAAGTCTTTCATCTTTTCCTGGAATTTCTGGTCTTTCAGACAGCCATATTTAATGAATGGACTGATGTCATCCCAGTATTTCTCATAGTTTTCTCGGTCGGTTTTACACATACCGCTGAGCTTATCCGCCACTTTTTTCGTAATATATTCCGAGATCTTCGTCACAAAACCATCGTTCTGCAGGGCGCTTCTCGACACATTCAGCGGCAGGTCCGGACAGTCGATGACACCTTTCAGCAGAAGAAGGAATTCTGGAATTACTTCTTTGATATTATCTGCGATAAACACCTGGTTATTGTATAGCTTGATCACACCCTCAGCATTTTCATACTCCAGGTTTACCTTTGGAAAATACAGAATCCCCTTGAGATTGAAAGGATAATCCATATTCAGATGGATCCAGAACAGCGGTTCCTTATAATCATGGAATACCGTACGGTAAAATTCCTTATAGCCCTCTTCCGAACACTCATTTGGATGTTTCGTCCAAAGCGGCTGGGTATCACTGATGGAAACCGGGCGCTTGAGGATCTTAGTCTTCTTAACCGGCTCTTTCTTTTCGTCGCCGTCATCCTCATTTTCCGCTGGCTCTTCCACAATCTCCTCGATAACCGTATCTTTTTCTGTCACCTCTTCACTGGGGATCGTCTCATACTGGGGTTCTGCGTTTTCATTCGTCAGGAAAATCTCCACCGGCATAAAAGAACAATATTTATCCAGTACTTCCTTAACCCTGTATTCATTAGAAAATTCATAGCTGTCCTCGTTGAGATGGAGGATGATCTCTGTTCCGGTTTCTTCCCTTGTTCCATTATCCATCTCAAATTCCGTGCCACAGTCTGATTCCCAATGTACCGCGCTTTCGTCATCCCGGTATGACTTTGTATTGATCTCCACTTTATCCGCCACCATAAAAGCAGAATAGAATCCAAGACCAAAGTGGCCGATGATCTGATCCTCACTGGACTTGTCTTTATATTTTTCAAGAAAATCTGCCGCGCCAGAAAATGCGATCTGGTTGATGTACTCTTTCACCTCGTCCGCCGACATACCAAGACCATTATCCACAAAACGGATCGACTTTTCCTCGGCATTTACAAATACTTCAATTTTTTCTTTGTATTCATCCGGAAGAGACGTTTCACCCATCATATCCAGTTTTTTACGCTTTGTAATGGCATCGCAGCCATTACTTACGAGCTCACGGATAAAAATATCGTGATCGGAATACAGCCATTTTTTGATAATGGGAAAAATATTTTCAGAATTGATCGCTAAACTACCCTGTTCTTTACTCATCTTTTTCACTCTCCTGTTCTGCAAATTTCTGTATAAAACTAATATTAGTACAGAAAAGTAGAGATGTCAAGAACTTTTTAGCACTCATTAGGGTCGAGTGCTAACAATTCCATTTTTATTTAAAAATTCCAGACACTGGTCATCCCACATTTGTTCACTGCTTTTATCCAGGGTAAAATTCTCTGGCGTATAGCTGCTGATACAATGAAGTTCGTTGTTTTCATATTGAATCCTTAACCCGCCACAATCTCCATTATTCATATAATGAACAAACTGGATCCGCAGCAGCCGGGGCGTCTGCTCTCCCTTGATCATGGAAAATGCCAGAGGCCGCAGAAGCTTCCATGGAACATATTCCCTGCTTCCATAAACTTCTTTTTCCTCCTCTGTAAGCCATTCCGCCAACAGATTTCCCTTGACAGATATGGATACAAAGGTTTTGATCTCCATCGTCCCAACACAAAATTTATCAAAATTTTCTTTTAAAAAAAGAACTGCCATAAACTCTCTTATATCTTCTATTTTGTATATCTGCATCCCTGCACACCTCTTTGATCCCGAATAAATTTGTTGTTTCTGGAGACAATATTCTTGACGTAACCAACGTCATAATTTATTATACAGAAAGGAGAAAAACTATGAGAGCAAGTGAATCAACCTATAAAAATGTAGCAAAAAACTGCAGTTCATACGCTGTGAAAGACTGCTGTAAATGTACAAATAAAACTGGTGATGTGGAGGTTTCCTGTACGACCTGCAAACATTTCTCAGAAAACAAACACTGTAAACTGGATCTGTTTGACCCGATCGCAGCTGACCACAACTTTATGTAACCAGAGGCGTCACACTTTTTCATTCGGAATACGCCGTCCGGCCAGGCTGTCGGACAGAGAAAAGCGTCAGAACCTGCATAATCTGGCGCTTTTCTTTCATTCTACACTCTCAAACACCACTACAGACCGCGGTGAAACCATATATTTTTTCAAATTATTTTTTTTCTGTTTTTCATCATCCGTATCCAGGATTACGTTCCATTTTTTCGTCGCATTGATCACCGGAAGATAAAATTCATGGGCATCCCAATGAAAATTAAACGCTATATATAGAGATTTTCCACCATAATACGTCCCATAGAATAAAATTCCCACTTCTCTGCTATAATAAGAAAAATTTGCTTCCCAAGGCTCAATGCCATGGCAGGATACCCCAGGCGCCCCTACTCCCAGCGTGTCCATCCCACTCAGGACATCATGGCGCTGATAGAGCAGATGATCTTTTCGGAACTGGATCAGTCGATGGCAAAAATTATAAATCTGCTGATTCTTTTCAAGCAGACTCCAGTCCAGCCAGGTGGAGGCATTATCCTGGCAATAAGCATTATTATTCCCTTTCTGGGTTCTGCCAAATTCATCCCCTGCTAAAAGCATTGGCGTGGCAAGTCCCAAAAACAACATACAGAGTGCATTCTTTGTCTGCCGCAGCCGCATCTGGTTCACCACTCTTTTACGGCTCACTCCTTCCTGGCCACAGTTCCAGCTATAGTTAAATTCCGTACCGTCCGCGTTCCTCTCACCATTTGGCTCATTGTGCTTCACATCATAGGAAACCAGATCCCTCAGCGTAAATCCATTTTTCTGTGTGATATAGTGAACCCGCGCCATCTCCTTTTCATCCTTGCGAAAGCACTGGTAAAAATCCCCGGTCTGTCCTTCATCACTTTTGAGATACCGCCTTGCAACAGTCATATATTCATCGTTAAACCGGGCAAACTTCCTCTCGTCACCCACTCGTTCTGCCCTTTTCCAATCACTGCTCAGAAATTTACAATTTCTAAGGAATGGATCTGCCAGAAGCCACTCCTCCGCAACCACCTCTGAGTTAACCAAAAAACCGTCTACATGAAATTCTGTCACATAGTATACCAGACATCTCAGTATGAATTCAGGAGAACGGTCCACAAAATGCATATCCAGAAAAAGGTTCATACCATTCTGATGCAGCGTTTTTATCATCTGCTTCATTTCCCGCACAGCTTCCGCGCCTTCCACTGCATAGGAAGCTTTGGGGGCAAAATAACAGGCATCTCCGGTATATCCCCAGTAATTGATCTTTTTCTCATCTGCGTACATCCGCTCATTGAAGTCATAAAGGGGAAGAAATAATACCGTATTAACTCCCAGCTCTTTCATATAAGGAATCTTTTCGCAAAACCCAGCAAAAGTTCCCGGATGTTTCACTCCGGAGCTGCTGTGTCTGGTATATCCCCGCAAATGACACTGGTATAATATCATGTCCTCATAAGGTATGGAAACTCTGTTTTCGCCACTCCAGTCAAAGGATTCCAGGCAAAATCTACCTCTTAGTTTCCCTGGTTTTTTACCAAATACGTCTCTTCCCGCAGCAGAGCGCATATAGGGATCGTTGACAATCCGGCGGTCTGCCTCAAAAGTATATTCAAAACGATTCAAAAAATCTGCCAGTTCCTGTCCCTCCAGCCGGACACTGAACAGATCCGGTGCTCCCATTTCTTTCATGGAAAACATCGGTATCTTATGCCGCAGCTTATTTTCTTCATACAGGCAGAGCCTGCAATTCTTTGCATCTCTGCACCAGATCGTGATCTCAGCACTTTTCCTGGATTCCGAAAGAAAAACTCCCTCTCGCACATTACCCGCTTTTTTTATCGTAAATTGTCCATTTTCAATCGCATTCATCCATTCTGTCTTCCTTAATTGTTATTCTACTGACCGCCACAGCTTTATTTTAGCATAGTTGAAATGCAATCACAAGTGAAAAAGAATCGCAAATATTACAAAAACGCTTGCAAAATCACAGTTTTCTAGTAAAATAGTGAGTGTTAATGTAAAATATATAAAGAATTGTGATGGAGGAAAAAAATGATTCAGGCTAGCAATGTAACACTGCGTTTTGGCAAAAAAGCGCTTTTTGAAGAAGTCAATATAAAATTTACCGAGGGGAACTGCTATGGTATCATTGGCGCCAACGGCGCTGGCAAATCTACTTTTTTAAAAATCCTTTCCGGAGAACTGGAACCTACCCAGGGTGAGATCATTACTACACCAGGCGAACGTCTTTCCGTTTTGGAACAGGATCATTTCAAATATGATGACTGTGTCGTTCTGGACACTGTCATCATGGGAAATCAGCGTCTCTATGATATTATGAAGGAAAAAGACGCAATTTATGCAAAAGAGGATTTTACCGAAGAGGATGGGATCCGCGCCAGCGAACTGGAGGCGGACTTTGCCACTATGAACGGCTGGGAAGCAGAGTCCGATGCCGCTACCCTTCTCAATGGACTCAATATCGATACAGAACTCCATTACAAACAGATGAGTGAATTATCCGGAAGTGAAAAAGTGAAAGTACTTCTGGCAAGAGCCCTGTTCGGCAACCCGGACATTCTCTTACTGGATGAGCCCACCAACCACCTGGATCTGGATGCGATCCGGTGGCTGGAAGAATTTCTCATCAACTTTGAGAATACAATTATCGTAGTCTCCCACGACCGTTATTTTCTAAATAAAGTTTGTACCCATACGGTAGATATTGACTACGCAAAGATGCAGCTTTATGCCGGCAACTATGATTTCTGGTATGAATCCAGCCAGCTTATGATCAAGCAGATGAAGGAAGCCAATAAAAAGAAGGAGGAAAAGATCAAAGAACTGCAGGAATTTATCCAGCGTTTCAGTGCCAATGCTTCCAAATCCAAGCAGGCAACCTCCCGTAAACGCGCCCTGGAAAAAATTGAACTTGACACCCTTCGTCCTTCCAGCCGAAAATATCCTTATGTAGATTTTAAACCGGACCGTGAGATCGGAAATGAAGTTCTGACTGTGACAAATCTCTCCAAAACCATTGATGGAGAAAAAGTGCTTGACAATATTTCGTTTACAGTTGGACATGACGATAAAATTGCTTTTGTGGGCTCATATGGAATCGCTGCCACGACTCTTTTTCAGATCCTTGCCGGCGAGATGGAGCCAGACGAGGGCGACTATAAATGGGGAATCACTACCAGCCAGGCATATTTCCCGAAGGACAATACCAAAGATTTTGCTGGAACTGATACTATCGTAGACTGGCTGATGCCGTATTCTCCTGAAAAGGATGCCACTTATGTCCGTGGTTTTCTGGGACGCATGTTGTTTTCTGGCGATGACGGATTGAAAAAAGTAAATGTCCTCTCCGGTGGTGAAAAGGTAAGAGTCATGCTCTCCAAGATGATGATGCTGGGCGCCAATGCCCTCATTATGGATGAGCCCACCAACCACCTGGATATGGAATCCATCACTTCTGTCAACAACGGACTGATCAAGTTTCCTGGAATCGTCCTCTTTACCTCCCAGGACCATCAGTTTATCCAGACCATAGCGAACCGTATCATCGAACTTACACCAAATGGAATGATTGATAAGGTAACTACTTATGATGAATATCTGGACAGCGATGAAATGGCCAGAAAACGTCAAGCATTAAGTTAATTTGACAAAACTTGTATTTTCCAATACAATAGTACTATGATGATACCAGGGTTGAAAGATCAAAATGCCATTCATGCTTGCATGGAAAGGCATTTGAACTTGAGTCCCGCCAAACATGGGAAAGGCGCGATTTACGTAGTAAATCAGCGGATTTCAAATGTTTGGAGGATTGCGGAAATTGCACAGCAATGAAGCAATCCGTAGGTATCTTGAAACAAAGACCAATTCCCCCTGATACTATACTTTTTATTATTTTTTGATTGGAGTGATTTTTTTTGGAGCCCGGTGACGCGACAAATTCTATCGTGCTAAACATTGTTATCATATTTATTCTGCTGCTTTTATCTGCCTTTTTTTCATCGGCAGAGACGGCACTGACAACTTCAAACAAACTCAGAATGCGAGCTTTGGCAGAAGAAAAGAACAAGGCGGCGATGAGAGTATTAAAACTTCTTGAAAACCCGTCGAAAATGCTGAGCTGTATTCTTATATGCAACAATGTGGTAAACCTTTCAGCATCGTCAATTTCAACTTCTCTTGCCTTTTCCATCTGCAGACAGATGGGACTTGAGAACAATACCAGTCTGGGCGCCGGTATTGCTACCGGAATACTGACCTTCCTGATCCTCATCTTTGGTGAGATCTCGCCCAAAACTATGGCTACGATCAATGCCGAAAAAATGGCGCTTGCTTTCAGTCGGTCCATATTACTCCTGACAAAGCTTTTAACTCCGGTTATCTTTGTCATTGATAAGTTTGTGGTATTCTTCCTTTTTATACTTCGTGTAGACACAAGTGGAGCTGGAAAAGGAATTACCGAAGATGAGCTTCGTACGTTTGTGGACGTAAGCCACGAAGAGGGCGTCATCGAAAGTGAAGAGCGGAAAATGATCACCAATATCGTTGATTTTGGTGACTCCATCGCAAAGGATGTCATGATCCCGCGATTGGATATCTGTATGGTAGAGATCTCGATCTCATATGATGAGCTTCTCTCGGAATTTACCGAAAACAAATTTGCACGTATGCCCGTCTATGACGAAACAATAGACAACATCGTAGGTATTATAAACTTAAAGGATTTCGTATTTTACAAAGGGGATAAAAATGATTTTTCCTTGAAAGACCTGATTCGGGATGCTCACATTACCTATGAATACAAAAATGTGTCAGAACTCTTTATGGAAATGCGTAAAGAATCCATTCCTATGACCATTGTCCTGGATGAATATGGAGCTCTCTCCGGTCTGATCACAATGGAGGATCTGGTGGAAGAGATCGTAGGGGAAATTCGTGATGAATACGATGAAGATGAGGAAGACGAGATTCAGCATATCTCTGAAAATGAGTACATTCTTCTGGGATCTACGCCGCTGGATGATGTCAATGAGCTTTTAGGTATTCCATTGGAGTCTGATGAATATGATTCCATCTCTGGTCATATCATTAAATTACTGGAGCATTTTCCGAATCCTGGGGAATGCGCAAAAGACGACTATGCCGTATATACGGTACTGGAAGCAGAAAAAAACCGAATAGACAAAGTTCATATTTTAATCCATCCTCAACCGGAAGAAGAGGAAGAATGATCTTGTAAAACTTAACTGTATTGTGACCTTATGAGCACATCTGATCTGGATTGGCTGTCATCTTGACAGTGCCAACGCCAGGTCAGGGTGTTCTTTTTTTTCAAAGATCACTGTTCTTCTCACTTTAATTTCTTTTTCTTCCATATTAAGAAAAGAAATCTTTTCTGCTACTTCGATATCCATAATCCCCTGCTCCATGTCAGCAGATATGACATTCACAGTCATATCCACATCGGAATTTGTCCTCATGACCAACGCTTGAAGAAATGCAGCGATAAACTCATTCCTATCCTGGATCCCATAACTCTCCTGCTCCATTACTTCCTTCATCGTCTGTGACACCGACACTGCCAGAGAATCTTCCAATTCCTGCAAGTTTGCCGTCTTACCATCGATTATAGTATGTATCGCCAACACCAGAAGGATGGCACTGATACATACCGAAGAAACTATAACTGATTTCATCTTGAATATCCCTCTATCTCATATTTTTTTACAATTCCTGCCAGTGGTATAACATACCGGAATCCAAGAGTAATCTTGGCATCCTTTTTATTTTCCTCCCCATACACCTGTACCTTCAGTTCATATCCTGCCTTGTCCGCCCGTTTTCTGCAGTCTTCGATGACCGCCTCGTCAAAATAACTATTTTCTACCTGTGTCACTACGCTTCCATGAAATTCTCTGGCACTGGAGTACAATACATTTTGTATAATATATGCGATTCCGATCCATATAAATATCAACAAAAGCAAAAATGTTATAAAATGCTCAATCACCATCTTCATAATTACCCTCATTTCTGCGGGATGAATTTTCCCCACTTCCTGCCACATCGCCGTAATCTACCAATACCAAAAATCTGTTTTCTGCCACCTTACCAGTAATCGGACTCTGGACGCGGACTAGATAACGGTAGATCCCTGGAGTTCCCCATCTCGTATCCTTATCTTCTCCAAAAATATTTTTGTATGCCGTGATCACTTTTCCGCTAGCCTCTCTCTCTGCTACCTGAATACAACTTGAAAGATCTTTCCGATCAAAATCCAGCGCCGAGAGATACAATCCAAAATTCACTTTTTCCCCGCTTCTCACTTTAAAATCTTTTACATATAGTTCCGGTGAAGTACGTCTTTCCTCATTGGTGGAAAAATTCGTCTTCTCACTGTCAGAAACTCCTCCTGCCCTGTGCCAACCCGCCAAAAAGGACAAAAGTATGACAGATACGATAAAAGAGGACGTCATTGCTGCCAATATTATTTTTCCATATTCTGATATAAAAAGCTGCATTTCATCCCCCCATCATACGCTCCGCATAATACAACATAAATTGTGTAATCTTCACAAAAAGATAACCAATCATCCCTGTCACAACCCCAAATTCCAGCGCGCAGAAAATAACTCTGCCATATTCTTTGATCATCTCACTCATAACACCATCTCCAAAATCATCGTAAACACGTAGATTAAAATCATGCCCAAAAGTGTAGTGGTGACTGTCTCCCCAAATTCCTCAATAAATTCATCCATATTGCTTTTCCCCCTTTTCACAGCCAGGCTGCTCAATACAAATTTTGAAATCTCCCCATAGTCATCGTAAGCAGATGGATCAGGTCCAGCAGCAGCTTTACACTGGAAAGTACCATCGGAAGCTGCTTTAATAACCCCATCCCCGCCATTTTGTTATTCTGGACAAAGACCTCACTCCGATCCATCAGACGGTTGTTCTGTGCCACCAGAAAGTCCAGCTGCCTTCTGGAATCTTCATAACCATTTGTGCTGACAGAGTAAAGTATTTTCATCCCTGTCTGTACCTCTGGAAGCTCTAACTTTCCAAAAAACTCTAAATATGGCTGCAGATCTCTCGGAGAATCGTAAATTTTCTCTGTCAGAACCTGTATTTCCCGGCGGAATATCCCACTTGTCTGTCCCATGGATTTCTTAAGCGCCTGATAACCACTTTCTGTCTGCAGATAGAGTGTGACGATCATAAGCCAGTAAGGAAACTCCTGCCTGACATACCTCCCCAGCACCCTTTTTGCCACATGAGCTGACAGTCCTGACACTGCTGCTGAATCTTTTTCCAAGGTCTGATACAGTTTATCCAGGCGCGTCTCCTCTTCCTCTATGTTTTTACAGCTATCCAGCCATTTAACTGACAGCTTGCGATAGATCAGTGCGATCAGCCACCACAATGCCAAAAGAACTACTGTGGTGGTAATCTGGTAGATAGGATTGTCCGAGATATGCAGTCCCAGTTCCTCCGGTGTGAGCAGCCTGGACACATAGCATAGAACCGCCGCGAGCCCAGCTGCAACCCCACATTCGGTCTTTATGAATTTCTTTCTCTTTTCATAGACCGAAGTACGGTTTTTCCAGAATTCAAGATCCTCCTGCAGAATATCCAGGGAGCCCCGGCTGTCGCTTCCTGTCCGGTCCCCATTGCACAAAAAAGTATGTATGATCTTCATTCGCCGGCTGTCATACTCCTTTTCAATCTCTGCAAATGCCGCCTCTAAGATTGCC